>CANSQW010000263.1 GCA_947649215.1 uncultured bacterium
GCAAGCGCCGCCGTCAGCCCGGCGCCGGTGCCGCCGAGGAAAAGGTATCCCGTGGTCAACGCGTTGAACAACCGTGCCCCTCGCCTTCGCCCGTCGCCGGCCGCCGGCCGCCGGCCATCTGCGCGGTCGGCGCCTTCGCCGCCTTCGGTCTTTACTCAATGTCGCAATACTTTACGACAATGGCAGTATAACGCCGAAAAGCAGCCCCCTCGCGCAGAACGCCCGCCTTCCCTTTGCTATCCTATGGCGAAACGCCCGCGCCGCGGCGCCGGGCCCGCCGAAGATGAGGAGCACCCATGCAGATCACCCCTGCTGAAATCGCCGAGACCCTGGCCATGGTGAACCGGCAGAACCTCGACATCCGCACCATCACGCTGGGCATCAACCTGCGTGGCTGCGTGGATACCGACGTCGACCGCCTGGCCGCCAAGGTCTACGACCGCATGACCAGCGCCGCCGAGCACCTCGTGCCCACCGCCGAGCAGCTCGAGCGCGAGTTCGGCATCCCCATCGTCAACAAGCGCATCTCCGTCACGCCCATCGCCGAGATCTGCGCCGCCGTGACCGCCCAGGACCTCTCCCCCGTCGCCGTCGCCATGGATCGCGCCGGCCGCGAGGTAGGCGTCGACTTCGTCGGCGGATTCTCCGCCCTCGTGCAGAAGGGCGCCTCGGCCGCCGACCACAAGCTCATGGACTCCATCCCCGCGGCACTCGCCGCCACCGACCGCGTCTGCGCGAGCGTCAACGTGGGCTCCACCCGCGCCGGCATCAACATGGACGCCGTGCTCAAGATGGCCGGCGTCATCAAGAAGGCCGCCGAGGCCACGGCCGACCGCCAGTGCATCGGCGCCGGCAAGCTCGTGGTGTTCTGCAACGCCGTGGAGGACAACCCCTTCATGGCCGGCGCCTTCCACGGCTCAGGCGAGGCCGACGAGGTGGTGAACGTGGGCGTCTCCGGCCCCGGCGTCGTACGCGCCGTGCTGGCCGACCTGCCCCAGTCCGCCGACCTGACCACCGTGGCCGAGGCCATCAAGGCCACCGCCTTCAAGATCACCCGCGCCGGCGAGCTCATGGCCCGCGAGGCCTCGCGTCGCCTGGGCGTGCAGAAGGGCATCCTCGACCTGTCGCTGGCCCCCACCCCCGCCGAGGGCGACTCGGTGGCCGAGATCCTCGAGGCCATCGGCGTGGGCCAGTGCGGCGGCCCGGGCACCACCGCGGCGCTCGCCATGCTCAACGACGCGGTGAAGAAGGGCGGCGTCATGGCGTCCTCGAGCGTCGGCGGCCTCTCCGGCGCGTTCATCCCCGTCTCCGAGGACGCCGGCATGATCCGCGCGGCCGAGGACGGCGCGCTGTCCATCGAGAAGCTCGAGGCCATGACCTGCGTGTGCTCGGTGGGCCTCGACATGATCGCCATCCCCGGCGACACCTCGGTGGAGACCATCTTCGGCATCATCGCCGACGAGTGCGCCATCGGCATGATCAACTCCAAGACCACCGCCGTGCGCATCATCCCCGCCATCGGCAAGCAGGTGGGAGACCGCCTCGACTTCGGCGGCCTGCTCGGCTACGCGCCGGTCATGCCCGTCAACCAGCACGCCGGCACCGTGTTCGCCCACCGCGGCGGCCGCATGCCCGCCCCGCTCAACTCGCTCAAGAACTAGGACGCGCCCCGTGGCGTACCAGGCAGAGCGCCGCAGGCGCCTCCCCGGTACGCCACGCCTCTGGCGTGACACAGGGCGGCACGTCCCAGCACGGCGTCCCGCCCGCGCGGCGCACCCCCCGGCACGACGACCCTACCCCCCCGCCGCTGCCACTTTTTCACGCCCATATGGTACTGATCGTCAGTTTGGTACGGTATGAGGGCGTCTCGATGATGCAAGACGGGCGTCCTTGCTGGCGATAGCGTCTGTTTTCCCAGGTCACGATTTCCTCCACCGCCGGTCTTGCACCCGCGCGGAGCTTACGACCGTGCCGAACTGACGAAACGTGCCAAAAATCAGCTGAAAGCTGGCAACAGGGCGCGGACCGCGCCATTCCAGCGCTCCGCACCAGAGCCCCAGCGCACCATCCGGTCTACGCGCCCGCTATCCTCCGTAGACGGCGCGCACCAGGTACTCCACGTTGCCCCCGGCACCGCGGATGGGCGATTCCACCACGCCCGTGACCGCAAACCCGACGGCCTCGAGCGCTGCGCGCACCTCCCCTACCGTGCGGGCGCGCACCGCATCGTCGCGGACGATGCCGCGGTCAGTCTCGTCGTGACGCGATTCGAACTGGGGCTTGACCAGACCGACGAATACCGTCCCCGGTGCGCAGAGCCCGGCGATCACCGGCGCGAGCGGCGCCAGGCCGATGAAGCTCACGTCGATCACCACCAGGTCGAAGGGCGCGCCGAGCATCTCAGGCGACGCCTCGCGGATGTTCGTGCGCTCAAAGACGCGCACCCGCGCGTCCTGGCGCAGCTTCCACGCCAGCTGACCGTAGTTCACATCCAGGGCCGTCACCTCGGCGGCGCCGGCCTGGAGCAGGCAGTCGGTGAAGCCGCCGGTCGACGACCCGATGTCCAGGCAGCGCAGGCCAGCCACGTCCTGCCCGAACGCGTCGAGCGCGCCGCGCAGCTTATGCCCTCCGCGCGATACGTAGGCGCGCCGCCCGCGCAGGAACACGTCGGCATCGGGCCGCACCTTGACGGCGGCGCTCGTCACGTACACGTCGTCCACGCGCACCTCGCGGGCGACGACCGCCCGCAGCACCTCGCCAGCGTCGGCGAAGTCGCCGCGGGCGACCAGCAGCTCGTCGAGGCGAACCTTCTTGGGCTTTCGGGAGGCGGCCGCAGGCGCGGCGCCGAGCATCTCGGTATCCATGGGCGCCATTATACCGTCACCTGCGCGCCCGCGGATGACGCGCGCCCTGCGGACAGGGCCGCGCGAGCGGGAGACGCGCGCCGCCGGCAGGGGCCGCGCAGGCGCCGGC
>CANSQW010000264.1 GCA_947649215.1 uncultured bacterium
CCTGGGGCGTGCCCGCCGCGGCCTGGCAGCCGCCGCGCGTCACCACGCCGCCGCCGGCCGCGCCCTACCCGGCGCCCGGCTTCGCGCCGGTGCTCGCGTGCGACCACCTGACCAAGGGCTACGGCCCCCACACCGCGCTCGCGGACGTGACGTTCTCCGTCCCCGCCGGGCGCGTGGTGGGCCTGCTCGGCCCCAACGGCTCGGGCAAGACCACCCTCATCAAGCTGGCCGCCGGCCTGCTCACGCCCACGGGCGGATCGGTGCGCGTGCTCGGGATGGAGCCGGGCACGGGCACCAAGGCGCTCCTGTCCTACCTGCCCGAGCGGCCCTACTTCGCCCCGTCGATGAAGGTGCGCGACTGCCTGGCCTTCTTCGCGGACTTCTACGCCGACTTCGACCGCGTGCTCGCCCAGGACATGCTCGCGCGGCTCGGCGTGCCGGCCGACGCGGCCATGGCGGCGCTCTCGAAGGGCACCAAGGAGAAGGTGCAGCTCGTGCTCGTCATGGCGCGCCGCGCGGCGCTCTACCTGCTCGACGAGCCCATCGGCGGCGTCGACCCGGCCACGCGCGACTACATCCTCGACACCATCATCTCGCAGTACCATCGCGACTCCACCATCCTCATATCGACGCACCTCATCGCCGACGTGGAGCCGGTGCTCGACGACTTCATCTTCCTCCAGTACGGCACCATGGTGGTTCACGCGCCCGTCGCCTTCGTGCGCGAGCAGGGCTATGAGAGCCTCGACGACTACTTCAGGAGGGCGTTTCGATGCTAGGGAAGCTGCTCAAGTACGACCTCAAGGCGCTCAGCCGCATCCTCATCCCGGTTCACCTGGCCGCGGTGGCCGTGGCCGTCGTCGCCTGCGGCGCGGCGCTCACCGGCTACGCGGCGAACGAGCTGCCCTCCCTGGCGGCGTCGGACCACGCGGGCCCCATCATGGCGCTCGCGGCGCTCGTGCTGGTGATGGGCATCCTCGCGCTCGGCTGCGTGGCGGCGGCCACCTTCGTGGTGATCCTCTGGCGGTTCTACAAGAACCTCTTCACCGACGAGGGCTACCTCACGCTCACGCTGCCGGCCTCGCCCGCCGCCCAGCTGGGGTCGAAGGTGCTCGCGGGGCTCATCTGGATGCTCATCGATCTGGCGGTGGTGTTCACGGCCATCGCGCTCATCATCGCCGCGGCCGAGGGCTTCGCCGGCTCGACGGACATCGAGGACGTCGTCCCGTACTGGATCATGCGCGCCTCCACCGGCTACGGCCTGTTCGGGTCCTATGCGGGCCCCACCGCCCTCGAGGTGGCCCTCACCTTCGTCCAGACCATCGTGCAGATGGCGTTCGGCCTGCTCATGGCCTATGCGGCCTTCGCGCTCGGCGCCGCGCTCGCCCAGCGCCACAAGGTGGCCGCGGGCATCGGGCTCTACGTGGCGCTCTCCTGGGGCTACGGCTTCCTCGCCGGCGCGGTGAGCGTGCTCGGGGTGTTCACGACGGGCAGCATCGGCAGCGTCAGCGCCTACTACGCGCTGACCTCGGCGCTGGGCACCGTCTTGCAGGTGGCGGCCTGCGGCGCGTTCTGGCTCATCTGCCTGTGGGTGCTCAAGCGCAAGGTGAACCTGCCCTAGGCCGTCCGCCGGCAGTGCTTGCAAAAACGCCCCGTTAGCCGTATCATAAGCAATTGCTGTTTTCGCTGCGCCGCCCGGGGCGGCGTACGCATCACATCGTTGAAGGAAATTAGAAGGAGTTCAACTTCATGGCTGTTAAGATTCGCCTCGCTCGCCATGGCGCCAAGAAGCGCCCGTACTACCGCATCGTCGTCGCCGACTCCCGCGCCCCGCGCGACGGTCGCTTCATCGAGGAGGTCGGCCGCTACAACCCCTGCTCCCATCCGCACCTGGTGAAGTTCGACATGGAGAAGGTGGACAAGTGGATCGCCAACGGCGCCCAGCCCACCGACACTGTCGCCCGCCTGCTGAAGACGGCCAAGGAAGAGGCGTAAGCAGCCATGTCCGAGCTTACGGAAGACCTCGCCGGCCTGGTCGAGTCCGTCGTGGCCCCGCTCGTCGAGTTCGAGGATGACCTGGAGATCACCTCGTACGAGACCGAGGACGAGGCCGTGATGGTCGAGATCCGCGTCAACGAGGCCGATGCCGGCAAGGTCATCGGCCGCCAGGGCCGCGTCATCAAGGCCATCCGCACGCTTGCCCGCGCCGCCGCTTCCCGTACGGGCACGCCCGTCGAGGTGGAGCTCATCGACTAGATGCGCGCCTGGGCAGACGTCGCCTACCTGGCGACCACCAAGAACCTGAACGGAGGGCTCGTCGCGCGCAGCGCCGCGGGCCTTCCTTTTTTGCTGTCTGAGGGCCTGCGCGTGGCCCTCGTGCCGCCGCGCCTCGATGCCCCGCGCGACGTGACGGTGGCGTCGGTGCAGCTGCGCGCCGACGACGAGGCCCTCGTGTTCTTCGACGAGGTGACCGACGCCGCCACCGCCCAGGCCCTCGTGGGCTGCCATGTGCTGGCGCCCCGCGACGCCTTCGACCCGGCCGACCTGGAGCCGGCGGGGGAGTGGCCCTCCTGGGAGGGCTGGCAGGTGGTGGATGCCGCCGCCGGGTGCGTGGGCGCGGTGGCGCGCATCGAGGAGATGCCGCTCCAGTCGCTGCTCGTGGTGGCGCGCCCCGACGGCACCGAGGCGCTCATCCCGCTCGTGGACGAGCTCATCGCGGACGTGGACGAAGACGCCCGCCGCATCGACGTCGTGCTGCCCGCCGGGCTGCTCGACCTGTAGGGGCGCGCCATGATCATCGAGACCCTCTCCACGTTCCCCGGCATGTACGATTCGGTCATGGGCGCCTCCATGATGCGCCGCGCCCAGGACAAGGGCATCCTGGACTTCACCGCCTACGACCTGCGCGACTGGACCTACGCTGTCTCTTATACACATCTGACGCTGCCGACGAGCGATCTAGTGTAGAT
>CANSQW010000265.1 GCA_947649215.1 uncultured bacterium
ATCTACACTAGATCGCTCGTCGGCAGCGTCAGATGTGTATAAGAGACAGCATAGTGCTTCGTCTCGCGGGCGATCATGCCCGACAGCAGCAGCACCACAATGATGTTGGGCACGGCCATGAGCGCGTTGGTGATGTCGGACACCGTCCACACCACATCCCCGATGCCGATGGCGCCCAAAAACGCCACGAGCACGTAGATCACCTGGTACGGGCGGATGGCGTGCTTGCCGAACAGGTAGGTGACGCAGCGGTTGCCGTAATAGGACCACCCGAGGATGGTGGTGTAGGCGAACAGGATCATGCCGAACACGAGGATGGGCGTGCCGATGTAGGGAATGGACGCGAAGGCCGCGCTCGTCAGGTCGGCGCCGGCGCTGATGGCGCCCTGCTCCATGATGCCGGGGTTGGCGAGCATGGTGGACACGAGCACGATGCCGGTGAGCGCGCAGATGACCACGGTGTCCCAGAACGTGCCGGTCATGGACACGAGCGCCTGGCGGGCCGGGTTACGCGTGGCAGCGGCGGACGCCACGATGGGCGCCGAGCCCAGGCCGGACTCGTTGGAGAACAGGCCGCGCGCGCAGCCGAACTGCAGCGCGAGCATGAGGCCCGAGCCCACCGCGCCGCCGAAGGCGGCCTTGGGGGTGAAGGCGCACTCGAAGATCAGGCAGATGGCGGGCCACACGAACTCCCAGTTCATGCCGATGATCACGACGCAGCCCCAAGCGTAGGCGAGGGCCATGAACGGCACGAGCTTCTCGCACACCTTGGAGATGAACTTGATGCCGCCGAAGATGACGAGCGACACCATGATGACGATGGCCAGGCCGATGCCCCAGGGGGGCACGCCGGGCATGTTGGAGGTGATGATGTCCGTCATGGCCGAGGACTGCACAGCCGAGCCGATGCCGAACGAGGCGATGGCCGCGAACAGGGCGAACGCGCCGGCGCCGAGCATGGCCCACCAGGGAGCCTTGCCCTCCTTGTCCTTGAAGGCGCGGCGCCAGGCGTACATCGCGCCGCCGAGCATGTTGCCGTTATGGTCCTCCACGCGGTACTTCACGGCCGCGTAGGTCTCGGCGTACTTGGTGGCGATGCCGAACACGCCGGTCAGCCACATCCACAGCACCGCGCCCGGGCCGCCGGCCAGGATGGCCGTGCCCACGCCCACGATGTTGCCGGTGCCGATGGTGGCCGACAGCGCCGTGGTAAGCGCGCCGAACTGGCTGATGTCGCCGGGAGCGTCGGGGTCCTTGGTCACCGAAAGCTTGATGGCGGTGGGGATCTTGCGCTGGATGAAGCGCGTGCGGAACGTCAGGAACAGGTGGGAGCCCAACAGCATGATGATCATCGGCGGCCCCCACACGAAGGCGTCGATGCTGTTGATGGCGTCGATTATCACGTCCATCGTCGTCTCTCTTTCTCGCGGTGCGGATTGCCTTCGCGGAAAGGGACGCTGTCGAAAGGGTTTCGGCGGGACGAGGGTCGGCGCGGCCCTCTCCTGCCAACCAGGCGGCCAGCCGGAGTGAGAAACCCCGCCGAAGCCTTTTCACCAGCACCACTTTACTCTGCGAAAGTGACTCGATTATAGGCAGCGAGAAAGCGGCATCGGGACGGCAAGCGCGAAAATATCAGCGAGCGGCGCAGCGTTGCCCCAGTTGGGACACGGTAAGCCCGTAAGGGGCGCCACCGGTGCGGCCGCAGCGGCCAGGCGCGGGCAGAGCGCTACTTGCCCTCGAGCACGGGGATGGGACGCTCGCACACCTCGTCGAGGTGGTCGTCGTAGACGTAGTGGCGCGTCTCGCGTGCGATGAGTCCGGAGAGCAGGAGGATGGCCACGATGTTGGGCAGCGCCATGAGCGCGTTGCCGATGTCGGACACCGTCCACACCACATCCCCCACGCCCACGGCGCCGAGGAACGCCACCGCCACGTAGGCCACCTGGTAGGGCAGGATGGCGCGCCGCCCGAACAGGTAGGTGACGCAGCGGTTGCCGTAGTAGGACCACCCGAGGATGGTGGAGTACGAGAACGCCACCATGCCGATGACGAGCACCGGCGTGCCCACGTAGGGAATCTTGGCGAAGGCGGCCGAGGCCAGCACCGCGCCGGTGTAGACCGACGGGCTGGCGATGATCTCCTCTTGGATCTCCGGGTAGGTGAGCATGGTGGACACGAGCACCACGCCGGTGAGCGCGCAGATGACCACCGTGGACCAGAACGTGCCGGTCATGGCCACGAGCGCCTGCTCGGCGGGGTTGCGCGTACGCGCCGCCGCGGCCACGATGGGCGCCGAGCCCAGGCCGGACTCGTTGGAGAACAGGCCGCGCGCGCAGCCGAACTGGAGCGCCATCACGATGCCCGATCCCACCGCGCCGCCGAAGGCCGCCTTGGCCGTGAAGGCGCACTCGAAGATGAGCGCGAGCGCGTCGCCGAGCACCGCCCAGTTAAGGGCCAGGATGACGAGGCACCCGCCCGCGTAGGCCACCGCCATCACGGGCACGAGCTTCTCGCACACGCTCGAGATGGAGCGCACGCCCCCGAAGATGACCGCCGCCACGAGCACCACGATCACCAGCCCCACGGCCCAGGCGGGCACCGGCAGCGACGAGGTGATGATGCCGGTCATGGCCGAGGCCTGCACAGCCGAGCCGGTGCCGATGGTGGCCACCACGGCAAAGGCCGCGAACGCGACGGCGCCGAGCTTCGCCCACCACGGCACGGTGCCGTCGGCGCGCTTGAAGGCGCGCTCCCACACGTACATGGCGCCGCCGAGCATGTTGCCATCATGGTCGCGCACGCGGTAGCGGATGGACGCGAACACCTCGACGTACTTGGTGGCCATGCCGAAGATGCCGGTGACCCACATCCAGAACACCGCGCCGGGCCCGCCGGCCAGGATGGCCGTGGCCACGCCCACGATAGACCCGGTGCCGATGGTGGCCGCGAGCGCCGTGGCCAGGGC
>CANSQW010000266.1 GCA_947649215.1 uncultured bacterium
CAACGTCCCTTCCGCCATCAAGAGCTCCTGAGCCAGGGTGGAAAAATCGCGACCTGGGGTTTTCCAGGGGCGCGCCGGCACAGACCGCGGCCTTCGCGGCGCCCGCGGGGCGCAAAAGGTTGCAAACCCGTCATCGCTTGCCAGACAACCGGCCCGATCCTGCCCGGAACCCTGCGGACTACGATCTTCACGGCAGTCCGCCAGCCCGACCCGAAAAAAAGAGCCACCCCGGATGGGGGGTCCGGGGTGGCTTCCAATACGCACGGAGGAGAAGGGGGAACGTGCGCATGCATGAGGTTCGCCGCGAGATTGAGAGAGAGGAGGGTTCACGCAGGAGACGAGGCAGCGATCCTCTTGGGTTGTCAACGTCAGCGGGGAGCTCGCGGGGCCCTTGCAGCCCCCTCCCTTCTGGCTGATGCCAGCATAAGCGACGAAGCGCCCCCGCGCGGGGCGCAAGGGCGTTCTTCACGTTCACGTATGGCTTTCGTTGCTGGCGCGAAACCTGGCGCAGGCGCCGCAGGCCGGCCGACGACCGTCGGCGCAGCGGGCTAGAGGCCGTAGAACTCCGTGGTCAGCGGCCGGTCGAAGAGCGGCTGGGCGGCCTTGCGGGCATCGGCTCCCTCCCACACCACCGCGCGGACGGTGTCGGTGATGGGCAGGTCCACGCCATGCTCGCGGGCGAGCACGGCGAGCGTCTTGCAGGCCGCCGCGCCCTCCACCACCATGTGGTTGTCCGCCTCGAACTCGGCGAGCGTGCGGCCGCGGGCGACGTACTCCTCGCCGAAGCGGCGGTTGCGCGAATGGCGCGACATGCAGGTGACCACCAGGTCGCCCGCGCCGGCAAGCCCCATGCAGGTAAGCGCCTCTCCCCCGCAGGCCACCACCATGCGGCTCATCTCCGCCAGGCCGCGCGTGATGAGCAGCGCCGCCGTGTTGTCGCCGTAGCCCAGCCCGTAGCTGATGCCCACGGCGATGGCGATGACGTTCTTGAACGCCGCGCAGAGCTCCACGCCCACCGGATCGGCCGACGTGTAGGCGCGAAAGGCGTCGTTGGACAGGAGGTCGCGGAAGAACAGCGCCGTCTCCTCCGAGGAGCACGCCACCACCGAGGCCGCGGGCTGGCCCTTGATGACCTCCTCGGCGTGGTTGGGCCCCGCGAGCACGGCGATGCGGTCGCGGTTGCCGAGCTCTTGCTCCATGACGTCCACGGGCAGAAGCCCCGTCTCGGGCTCGGCGCCCTTCGAGCAGATGAGGACGGGCATCTCGGCGTCGATGACGTCGGCGAGCGCCTGGGCCACGCCGCGCAGGAGCGACGAGGGGGTGACCACGAGCACGCCGCGGGCGCGCAGGAGCGTGTCGCGGTAGGAGGTGGTGGCCACGACGGCCGGCGAGAGCGCGGCGTCGGTGAGGTAGCGGGGGTTGCGGTGGTCGGCGTTGATGGCCTTGACCACCTCGGGCTTGCGCGCCCACAGCCCCACGTTGTTCCCGTTGCCGGCCAGCACCTGCGCGAGCGCCGTGCCCCACGACCCGGCTCCGATGACGGCTATCTTCATGACGCGTGCCTCCTCGCTTGCCCGCTTCGCGGAAGGGCCTCGCCGGCCAAGCGGCCTTCGCTTGACGGGCGCCCCTCCCGCTTCGCCTTACTCCGATGCGTCGGCGCTATCCTGCGCGCCCTCGCCTTCCCTCGCCGCCTTCTTCTTATCGCCGATGCGGCGCTCGGTGCCGTGACGCAAACGGTCGATGTTGCCGCGGTGCGCCCACACCACCACGAGCGCCACCGCCGTGATGACGGCCCAGCACAGCCAGTCGCCCCAGTAATAGTAGAGGGCAAGCAGCGGGCACGCGAGCGCCGCGGCCACCGAGCCCGCTGACACGTAGCGCGTCGCCAGCACGATCACGGCGAAGACGGCGATCTCCAGCAGCGCTCCCACCGGGCCGAACACGAAGAACAGCGCGCCCACTGCCACGGCGATGCCCTTGCCGCCGCGCCAGCCGAGCCACGGGCTGAAGATGTGCCCGAGCGTGCAGCCGGCGAAGGCGACGGCCATCGACGCGCACCAGGCGACGTGCGCCGCCGAGCCCAGGGCGTCCATCTTGTCGAAGCCCGCGCCGCACAGAAGCGGGACGATCACCGGCTCGCCGAGGTCGACGCCCGCCAGGTTGCGCGAGCCCAGCAGGAAGCAGGCGCACACGGTGGCCAGAAGCCCCGAGACGAGGCCCTTCCCGAAGTCGAGCACGAACACCGCCGCCCCCCCGACCTTGCCGAGCGAGCGCATGGCGTTGGTGGTGCCGATGTTTCCCGAGCCCTCGTCGCGGAGGTCCTTGTGGTACACGAGCCGCGAGATGACCACGCCCCAGGGCACCGAGCCCAAGAGGAACGTGACGACGAACAGGATCAAGAGCATTCCGAGAGCAGAGAGCATGGGGCGCGGGCCTTCCCTTTCTTGCCAGCCGCGTGGGCGCGGCTAGTCCTTCTTCTTGAACTTGAGGCGGATGGGCGTGCCCGTGAGGTCGAACGCCTCGCGCAGGCGGTTCTCCAGGTAGCGCTCGTAGTTGTCGTCCACGATGTCCGGGCGGTTGCAGAAGAACGTGAACTGCGGCGGGCACGTGGATGTCTGCGTGACGTACTTCATGCGCAGGATGGCCTTGCCCTTCGAGATGGTGTGGCCGGACTCGCGGATGCCGGAGAGGAAGGAGTTGAGCTGGGCGGTGGGGATGGTCTTGGCGTAGTTGGCGTAGGCCTCGTCGATGAGCGACCAGATGCGGTCGACCTTCTTGCCGGTGAGCGCGCAGATGGCCACCACCGGCGCGTAGCCCACGAAGGTCATGCGGTCCTCGATGCGCTCGCGGATGTCGGCCTTGGCCTCCGGGCCCTCCACGAGGTCCCACTTGTTGAGGACGATGACCATGGCGCAGCCGCGCTCGGCGGCATAGCCCGCCACGCGCTGGTCCTCGTTGG
>CANSQW010000267.1 GCA_947649215.1 uncultured bacterium
GCGCTGATGCCGCCCTCCATGTCGTAGACGCAGGTGTAGCCCAGGCTCTCCAGCTCCCGAGCCGCCAGGGACGAGTGGACGCCGGTCTGGCAGTACACCACCACCGGCGTGTCAAACGCGCCGATGACCTCCTCGGCCGACTCCGCGTCGATGTCGGGCAGCGGGTAGTCCACCGCGTCGACGAGGTGACCGCGCCGGTACATGCCCTCCGGGCGCACGTCAACGACGCGCGGATGCTGCCCCTCGATCATGTCGTGAGCCTGCTGCGGCGTGAGCCTGGTGATGTGCCCCGCCCTGTCCTTCACTGCCTGAGCCATGAATGCTCCTCACCTCGGTTGGCGCCACGTCCTTCGCAGTGGCCGCGAGCGCAGAGCCAAGCCGAAGCGGGGCTGACGCCGAGAGTGATGCAGCCGCGAGCTTCGGATTTCCGCGCTGTCCCCGATTCTACGCACCGCCCGCGCGAACGCGCCCCTACAATCACAGGCGTAAGCATGAAGTAGAGCTTCCGTTAGGCGTCACCCGCGCGTGTCGGAAGAGCGCCGCGCGGCAACCGGATCGTTGCGCAGACGCCCCCTTCCCGCACCCCAGTCGCGACCATTCTGTGGACGCACCGCCACCAGGGATGACGCCGGCGGACACCCCAGGAGCGCCCATGACCGTCATCGACTGCCACTGTCACATCTACCCCGAGAAAATCGCCGCCCGCGCCGTAGAGAGCGTCGGCGCCTTCTACGCCATCCCCATGGACGCCCCCGGCGGCACTGCCGAGGAGCTCCTCGCGCTCTGCGAGGGCACGCCCATCACCCACCACATCGTGCACTCGGTGGCCACCAAGCCCTCCAACGTGGAGTCCATCAACGACTTCATCGCCGCCCAGTGCGCCGCGCACCCGCAGTTCATCGGGTTCGCCACCCTGCACCAGGACTACCCCGATCCGGCCGCGGAGATAGAGCGCGCCATCGGCCTGGGCCTCAAGGGCCTGAAGCTCCACCCCGACACCCAGGGCGTGGACATGGACGACCCGCGCCTCATGGCCATCTACGAGATCATCGCCGGCCGCCTGCCGCTCATCGTGCATACGGGCGACTACCGCTACGACTACTCGCACCCCCGCCGGCTGAAGCGCATCCTCCATACGTTCCCCGACCTGGTGGTGGACGCCGCGCACTTCGGCGGCTGGTCCGTCTACGACCTGGCGGTCGAGTTCCTGGAAGACGAGCGGTGCTTCCTCGATATGTCGAGCGCCCAGGCCTTCCTCGGGCCGCGCCGCACCTATGAGCTCACCAAGCTCTACGGCACCGACCGCCTCATGTTCGGCTCGGACTACCCCATGTGGCAGCCGGCCGAGGAGTTCCGGATGTACGACGCGCTCCCCTTCACCGCCGCCGAGAAGGAGCGCCTCTTCCACCGCAACGCCGAGCGCTTCCTCGGCTTCTCGGTGGCCTAGAACGCGAGACGGGGGCGGCCCGCCACGCGCGTCCCACCCCCGTCCTTCACCGCCGCACGCGAGACGCCTTCCGATCCGCCCCGCGCGCCCGGCGCTACTCCTCTTCCGCCTCCGGCTTCTCCAGCGTCACGGATATCTTGTCGATGCGCAGGCGATCCATGTCGATCACGCGAAACGTCACCTTCGCCCTGCGGCCCTCGAGCACCACCGTGTCGCCCTCGTCGGGGATGCGGTCGAACAACGAGAGCAGCAGCCCGCCGGCGGTCTCGCACTCGGCGGCCTCCTCCGGCTCAAAGCCGATGAGCTCCTCCACCTCGCCGATGGCGAGCGAGCCGTCGATGAGGAACGACCCGTCAGGCAGCGTGATCACCTCGTCCTCGCAGGGATGCAGGTACTCGTCGTCGATGCGGCCGACGATCTGCTCCATGATGTCGCTCATGGTGACGATGCCAGCCGTGCCGCCGTGCTCGTCCACCACCACGGTGATCTCGGTGCGCTTCTCCTGGAGCGTCTCAAGCAGACGCGCGATAGGCGCCGTCTCGGGCACTGCGGGAATCTCGCGGATGGGCCACTCCTCCATGGGCGTGTCGTCCGGCATGCCGTAGAGGTCCTTCACGTGCACGAAGCCGATGATGTGGTCCTTGCTGCCGCGGCACACCGGGTAGCGCGTGTACTTGTACTGGCGGATGGTCTCCAGGTTCTCGGCCAGGGAGTCCTCCTCGTCCAGCACGATGAGCTCGGTACGCGGCGTCATGATGGCCTCGGCGTCCTTGTCGCCCAGGTCGAAGATGTTGTCCACGAACTCGTTCTGCTCCGGGTCGATGAGGCCGCTCTCAGTGGACTCGTCGATGAGCAGCTTGATCTCGTCGCCGGTATACACCTCGTGCTCGTCGGCCGGATCGTGGCCGAACAGGCGCATCACGCCGTTGGTGATGCCGTTGAAGATGACCATCACCGGATAGGTGATCTTGTAGAACACGCGCAGCGGCGCGGCGGTGAGCAGCGCATACTTCTCCGTGGAGAAGATGGCGAACGACTTGGGGATGAGCTCGCCCACCACCACGTGCAGCGTGGTCACGATGAAGAAGCCCACGGCGATGCAGATGGGATGCACCGCCGCCTGAGGCAGGCCCAGAGCCAGCAGCGGATCCTCCAACACGGCGGACACCGCCGGCTCGCCTAGCCAGCCGATGGCCAGCGACGCGAGCGTGATGCCCAGCTGGCAGGCCGACAGGTATGCGTTGATGTGGGTCGTCACGTCGCGAGCCGCCTCGGCACCGCGGCGCTTCTCGGCCACGGCCATGTCCACCTGGCTGCGGCGGACGCGCACCAGCGCGAACTCCGCCACGACGAAGAAGGCGTTCATCAGCAGAAACACCAGAACCAAAAGTAAGTTGACTGCGGTCATCATGAAGGCGTCTACCCCTTTATGTCCAAACTCGGGCGCACCCGGATGGCGCGCCTCAACCAAAAGTAAGCCAACATGCAATCCTAGCGGATTACGCCG
>CANSQW010000268.1 GCA_947649215.1 uncultured bacterium
CGGAGATGTGTATACGAGCCAGGGCGGGGGCCGCGGGCCCGGGGGCGGTCTTGGTGGCGGTTGTGGCCGTTTGGTCGCGCTTTGTCATGGAACCCTCCTCTGCCAGCTGGCTTCACGGCTCCATGGTAGGCGTGCCACCCGGCGCTGCGATCCCTCGGGGCCGAGCTGTCACCATGCGAGCACCGCTCCGTAGGCCGTGCGATGCCCGCGGGCCGACGCGGCTGACATGGGCGCTTCGTGGAGGATGGCCGGTTTCTGCTGGCCTTTCGCCGAGTAATATGGTATAAATACCGGCGCTGAGCGCTTTTCGGCGCCGAACAACTTTCGCTTTTACGGAGAAAGTGGGCCTGTCCCGCTTTCTTTTGTTGTTAGGCCCGATGCGCGGAGAAGGAATGCGAGGAAGCGAGGAGGGATCGACGTGCTCACGGCCACCGAGGCAAAGCTGCTCGAGGCGCTCGAGCCCCGTGCCGCCCAGGAGGGCGTCGAGATCGTCACGATCGAGGTCGTGGGGGCCAAGAAGGCGCCCACCATCCGCGTCTACGTCGACCATCCCGACGGCGTGAGCTTCGACGTGCTGTCGAGCTCCCAGGCGTGGATCAACGACATCATGGACGCGATCGACCCGTTCCCCGGCGCCTACACGCTGGAGGTCTCGTCGCCCGGCATCGACCGCCCGCTGCGCACCGCGGAGCACTTCGCGCGGTTCGCCGGCGAGGAGGCGGCGATCAAGCTGTCCGCCCCGGTGGACGGCCGCGCCTCCTGGACGGGCGTGCTCGCAGGCGTCGAGGGCGCAGACGTGCTCCTCGACGCGGACGGCGCCCGCGTGGCGCTGCCGCTTTCGGCTATCAAGCGTGCCCACGTGAAGGGCACGATCGACTTCGGCTCTTAGGAAAGGAAGCGAAGACGTGGCAACATCAGAACTGATCGAGGCCCTGCAGGCCCTCGCCCACGAGCGCAAGATCGACGAGTTCTACCTCATCGAGCGCCTGGAGCAGTCGCTCGCGAAGAGCTATGAGCGCATCTTGGACCTGGAGTGGGACGCGCGGGTCACCATCGACCGCCAGACGGGCAAGATCTACGTCTACGAGATGGTGCCGGTGGGCGAGCCCGACGAGGAGACCGGCGAGTACGCCGAGTTCGAGGAGCGTGACGTCACCCCGGCCGACGTGAGCCGCATCGCCGCCCAGAACGCCAAGGGCGTCATCGCCTCCATCGTGCGCGAGGCCGGACGCCAGTCCATCTACGAGGAGTTCTCCGGCCGCGTGGGCGACCTGGTCACCGGCACCGTGCTCCAGGGCACCCCGGACTTCACCATCATCAAGATTCGCGACGGCGTGGAGGCCGAGCTGCCCCACTACGACGTGAAGCGCAACCCCGGTGAGCGCAACGAGCGCCCCTCCAACGAGCACTACCGCCACAACCAGCGCCTGAAGGTGCTCATCATCGACGTGCGCGATCCCTCCTCCGACGCGCCCCGCGCCCGCGGCGAGCAGGCCCGCCCGCCCATCGTGGTGTCCCGCACCCATCCTGACCTCATCCGCCGCCTCTTCGAGATCGAGGTCCCGGAGATCTACGACGGCATGGTGGAGATCAAGTCCATCGCCCGCGAGCCCGGCGCCCGCTCCAAGGTGGCCGTGGCCTCGCGTGAGGACAACCTCGACCCGGTGGGCGCCTGCGTCGGCCCGAAGGGCAGCCGCGTGCGCATGGTGGTCGAGGAGCTGCGCAACGAGCGCGTCGACGTCATCCAGTGGAACGACGACCCCGCCGCCTACGTGGCCAACGCGCTGTCGCCGGCCAAGGTGTCGCACGTCTCCATCGACGAGGACAACCACTACGCCACCGTCGTGGTGCCCGACGACCAGCTCTCGCTCGCCATCGGCAAGGAGGGGCAGAACGCCCGCCTGGCCGCGCGCCTGACCGGCTGGCACATCGACATCAAGTCCGCGAGCTTCGCCGGCGGCCCCCACGTTGCCGAGAACATCCTCATCGACGAGGAGGAGGACCTCGAGGACGAGACGGGGCTGTGCGCCTACGTGGCGGAGGACGGCACGCGCTGCCGTAACCACGCCCGCGAGGGCAGCCGCTACTGCGGCGTGCACGCCGACCTCGACGAATCCTAAGAAGGATGCGAGAGGTACGTCGGTGGACCTGGAGAAGACAAAGCGCTGCCGTCGCTGCGTAGCGTGCGGCCTGCAGGAGACGAAGGGGGCCCTGCGCCGGTTCGTGCGTCGCGCGGACGGCACGGTCGCCTTCGACCCGGCGGGCCGCGCCCCTGGCCGCGGCGCCTACGTCTGCTCCGACGTGTGCTACCAGGCAGCCCGCAAGGGCCGCAAGCTGGAGCGGGCGCTGCGGGTCAAGCTGACCGACGAAGACTACGACCGACTCGCGGGAGAGATGTCCCGCGCCACCGACGACCGACCGTCAGAGAACGAGGAGTGATACATGGGCAGCATGCGCGTACATGAGTTGGCCAAGGAGTTCGAGATGACGAGCAAGGAGCTCCTCGACCGACTCCACGAGATGAAGATTCCCGCGAAGTCCCACGCGAGCATGCTCGCCGACGCCTACGTGGAGAAGATCCGCAAGAACCTCGAGCCCGAGATCAAGGCCCGCGCCGGCCAGCTCGAGGACGAGGAGGCCGCGGCGCTGGCCGCCGAGCAGGCCGAGGAGGCCCGCCGCAAGGCCGAGGAGGAGGCCGCCCGCCGCGCCGCCGTGGAGAAGGAGCTCGCCGAGCGCGAGGCCGCCCGCGCCCGCCGCGCCGAGGGCGCCCACGACGCCGATGAGGGCGAGGGCGAGAAGCAGCCCAAGAAGGCCCCCGTCACGTCGGCCTTCGAGAGCCTCGAGCGCCAGATCGAGTCCGAGAAGGAGAGGGTCGAGCGCGAGAAGGCCGAGGCCCGCGCCCGCGCCCGCGCCGAGAAGGCGGCCGCCGAGGTGGCCAAGAAGCAGGCCGT
>CANSQW010000269.1 GCA_947649215.1 uncultured bacterium
CCACGAGGTTGATGAGCGGGTTCACGCGCACGTCCATGGAGAACGCGCCGTCGGTGCTCATGCCGCGGTAGACGACGAAGAGGTCCTCAAGCGGGAAGCCGATGACGCTCGCCACGAGCTTCTGCTGCTGAGTGGACTTCACGAGCTGCACCGACGGGTCTACCGTGCCGACGAAGGCGCCGTCGCGGTAGACGTCGAAGGTGACGGTGTAGAGGATGTCGTCGCCGTTATCCAGCTCGGTGATGGCGTTGCCGGTGTAGACGAGCTCGAAGTCCTGGATGACGAGCGGCTCGGCCACCGCGTCGGCCTCCTCGTCGTAGGGCAGGTAGGACACCTGCTCGGTCACGTACATGGACGAGCCGATGAGCCCCACGAGGATGATGCCCATGGCCGCGTGGCACACCGCGCCGCCGAGGGCCGGGAAGCGGGTGCGCCACGAGCCCGCGGCCCGCGCGGCCACCTTGGCGGCCATGAACGCGGCGTTGAAGAACAGCAGGCTCGCCACGGCGAAGCCGACCACCGTGAGCCCCAGGTAATACCAGGTCGGCCCCTGCTCGAGCAGCCCCTCGGCCCCCGTGCCGCCAGCCGCCACGATGGCGTTGTAGCTCGGCAGCAGGTAGGTGGCGAAGTAGGCCATGAGCACGGCGAACAGCACCACGGCGCAGACGCCGGGGACGCGCGCGCGGCGCCAGAAGGCGGCCGGGTCGGTCCGGTGCCAGCCGAGCAGCGGACACACGGCGATAAGCCCGCAGTAGACGATGCCGAGCGGGCGGGCCACCGCGTTGTAGGTGCCAGCGGAGAGCGCCTGGCCGCCGAAGGGCAGGAAGGACGGCAGCGCGCTCGAGATGGTCATATAGGCCAAGAGCACCGCGAACACCACCATGATGAGGTTGTTCACGTAGTACGCAGCCTCCTTCGAGGCCATCGACTCGATGTCATCGCCCCCGGCCGTCACCGCGCCGAAGCTCTTCCGCCGCGCGATGAGCCCCACCGCGCCCGCCGCGAGCGACGCCACGATGAGCGCGAGGAACAGCACGAGCGACACCGGATCGCCCTCGAAGGCATGCACCGACTGAACGAGGCCCGAGCGCGTGATGAACGTGCCCAGGATGACGAACGCGAAGGTGACGCAGGCGCACATGACGCTCCAGCGCTTGAACGCGCCACGCTGGCGGTACACGGTGAACGAGTGAATGAGAGCCACGCCCACGAGCCACGGCAGGAGGCTCGCGTTCTCAACCGGATCCCATCCCCAGTAGCCGCCCCAGCCGAGCACCACGTAGGCCCACACGGCGCCAAGCCCGATGCCGACGCCCAGCAAAAGCCAGGAGAACACGGCATAGGGCGTGCAGCGCACCACCCAGCGCGGCGAGTCGTCGTTCACGACGAGGGCCGCGATGGCATAGGCGAACGGCACGGTGAGACCCGCGTAGCCGATGAAGAGCGTGGGGGGATGGATGGCCATGGCCCAGTGCTCGAGGAGCGAGTTCATGCCCCAGAGGGCCGCCGCGCCCGTGAGCTGGCCGTCGGCGCCCACGTAGCGCGGGTCGAGCGCCGTGAAGGGCATGTTGTCCTGCGAGAACAAGAGCACGCCCACGAAGGCCGCCAGCACGAGCTGGGCCACGAGCAGCGCCACGTCGTCGAGCGGGCGCGCGTCTGCGCGGGTGCGCACGACCACCACCAGGTTGAACACGGCGATGAGCCACGCCCAGAACAGCAGCGACCCCTGCCGGCCGGCCCACAGGCCCGCCAGGTGGAAGAGCCACCCCATCTCGCCCGTGGCGTCCGAGCGGTTGCGCACCACGTACTCGATGGTGGTGTCGCCGGTCATGAAGCACCACACGAGGATGGCGCAGCAGAAGGTGAGGCCGAGCGCGCCCACCACCACGGCCACGCGCCCGCCCCAGGCGAGCGTCTCACCGCGAGAGGGATCCTTGCGGCCGAGGAAGCGGCCCATCCCCAGGCACACGAGGGAGAGCGCGCAGGAGGCAAACGCGATGAGCAGGCCGAGCAGGCCGAAGAGAGGCAGACCCATGGCTACGCCTCCAATGCCACGTCAGTGGCGACGAAGGAACCGTCGGCGCCGAGCGTGCCGGTGAGCACCACGGCCGAGCCGTCGGTCACCTCATCGGACAGCGCGCCGTCGAAGTCGACGGGGAGCGTGACGCTCAGGGCCTCGTCATCCGTGAGCCTGAAGCGCACGTCCTGACCCGCGGGGCCCAGGGTGCCCGCGCCCACCTTGCCAGACACCTTCACCACCTTGCCGTGGATGGACTCGCCATAGCCCAGAAGCTGGCCCACGGTGAGCGCGTCAGTGGCGCTCTCGTACTTGGAGGGGCACTTCGTCACGAGCTCGGAGGCCTCCAGCACGCCGTCATCGCCCACCTTGCCGGTGCAGATGGCGGTCACGTCGTTTCCGAAGGTCGAGGATGCCGCGCCGCCGTAGCGCACGGCGAGCTGGGTGGACGAGTCGCCCTCGGGGTCGTAGATCCTGAAGGTGAGCACGTTGTCGTCGGTGGAGAACGAGTCAGCCACCACGTTGCCCGACACCTGGATCTTCTGGCCGGGATCACTCAGCTCGGCGGCCTCGGCCACCGACATCGTCTTTGCCGCCGTGTTGCCGCCCACGAAGGCCAGCACCAGGATAAGGACGATCACGATGACGCCCGATACCGCCATGAGGCGCCTTCTCATCTTCGCGTTCATGCCCCTGCCTTTCTCTTCCCCGCGCCGCGCGGCCATCGGAGGCTGGCGCGCGGCGTCCCCGCGGGATGCGTGCTTCTTCTGCACAGTATCTACCATGTTGGAGCGCCGTCAAAGGTACGGTTGGCGAGAAATCCAGCAGGACGGCGCAATCCCAGGAGCCATCATAGCGGCTCGCCGGTCGCCGGGACATCACCCAGCTGGTGTAGTTTGGCCCTCTGCGGAGGGTCAGCAGGCAGCCGCGGGG
>CANSQW010000270.1 GCA_947649215.1 uncultured bacterium
TGGAGAACTTGAAGCCCTTGGTGTAGTCGAACTTCTCCACGGCGCGGATGAGGCCGAGGTTGCCCTCCTGGATGAGGTCGAGGAACAGCATGCCGCGGCCCACGTAACGCTTGGCGATGGACACGACGAGGCGCAGGTTGGCCTCGATGAGCTGCTGCTTGGCGTCCAGGCCCACCTGCTCGATGCGGCCGAGGCGGCGCTTCTCGCGGCGGTCGAGCTCGACGCCGTCGTCCTCCGCGCGCTCCAGCTCCTCGGTGGCGGCCACGCCGGCCTCGATCTTCATAGCCAGGTCGATCTCCTCCGCGGCGGTGAGCAGCGGAACCTTGCCGATCTCCTTCAGGTACATGCGCACCGGGTCGCCCGTGAGCATGGTGACGTTGGCCTCGGCGTTGCGCTTGCGGGCCTTGGACTTGGCGGCGCGGGCGGTGCGGACCTTGGGCAGCGACACGTCCGAGGCGGCCTTGAGCTCCTCCTCGGGGATGCCCTCGAGCAGGTCCTCGTCCTCGCCCTCGATGTCTGATTCGATCTTCTCCTCGGCAAGGGCCTCGCCCGAGGCCTCGATGGCCCCGGAGGCAGGCTCCTGGTCGAGCTCGTCGTCGGCAGCGTCATCGGCGTCTTCGGCCGCGACGACCTCCTCGACGACCACGGCCTCCTCGGCGGCCGACGCGTTCTTGGCAGGTTTCTTCGATGCAGCTTTAGCCACGCGGTCTTCCTTCCTATAAGGCGTCACAAGGCATAGCTTCGCCATTATGGGCGCAAAGATACAGCGGGTTATAGTACCACAAGCGAAAACCCCGCACAAGGGATGAAATCGACCGACCCCCGCCCGCACCCGCCATTGTTGCGCAACAGAATCCGCAGCCCAAGGCGTATCAATACGGTGAGGGCGCCCGTACGTGAGGCAGGCGCCGCAGGGAACGGAAGAGGAGAGCCATGACCACCGCCTATGAGGAGATGAGGGCCGCCAAGGAGCTGCTTGACCAGGGAGCCCTTACCCAGGAGGAGTTCGACGCGAAGAAGGCGCAGCTGCTCGCTGCCGACGAGCCAGCGCCCGCCGCGACGGACGAGAAGGCGCCGCAGAAGAGGAAGACCGGGCTAATCGTCGGGATCGTCGTCGCCGTGGCGGCCGCCCTCGCCGTGGCCGCATTCGCCGTCTCGTCCCTCCTGCCGGACAGCCGAGACGAGTACGTCGTCGGGACGTGGTCGGGCTACTTCTTCACCGTGGACAGCGAGCCTCAGACGCTCTCGAGCAGCACTCGCCTGATTGTGAGGTCCGACCACACGCTCACCTTCGGCGGTGGCGGCATCGACACGATGGAGGGCACCTGGCACTTCGATAAGAGCCAGCCGAACGAGGAGGCCCTCTTCTGCGAGGTCACCCTCGATGACATGGACCCGATCACCATGCTCATCCTGGACTATCAGACCAACCCCGTCTTGTCCCTCAACTTCGATACGGACTTCAGCGTCTACTTCAAGCGCTAGAAGGATAAGAGCGCCTGCGGGAAGGAAGCGGGCGCGCGTTCAGAGAGGAAGAAACGTCATGTCAACTGCCTACGAGGAGATAGCGGCCGCCAAGGAGCTGCTTGACCAGGGGATCCTCACCCAGGAGGAGTTCGACGCCAAGAAGGCGCAGCTGCTCGCCCGCTCGGAGGAGCGCGAGGCGGCCTCGGAGGCCGCGAGCTCCCCGAAGAACAAGCTCGCCGCCGGGCTGCTGGCCCTGTTCCTGGGAACCCTCGGCATCCACAAGTTCTACCTGGGCTACACCAAGGCCGGCGTCATCATGCTGCTGGTGAGCCTCATCGGCTCCCTCGTGCTCATCGGGCCGGCCGTCATGGGCATCATCGCGCTCATCGAGGCCATCACCTACCTGACGAAGAGCGACGAGCAGTTCTATCTCACCTACGTTGTCGGTGAGAGGCCGTGGTTCTAATGGAGGAAGCCAAGCGCCGGACGCCGCTCCGCATCCTGGCCGGGGTGTGCTTCGCGGCGTATGCGGTTAATGCGGTGGTGGTGCTCGGCGGCAACATCGCTGACATCGAGGGTCTTTACCTCCTTCGGTATTTGATGAGACCAATGGAGCTCCTCAACCTCCTCTTATCCGTCATCGGCGGCCCAGTGGGACTCCTCATACGCCTCTTGCCCGTCATCGGCAGCGTGCTTGCGGCAATCGGACTCTTCGCCCAGAAGAAGGGGCTGCTCGGGGCAGGTGCGCTCGCAATTGCCGTCGGAAGCCTCGCTGCTGCACTCCTCATCATCGGCGGACTGCTCGACTTTCTCCGTTACGGGTTCTATGACTACGAAAGCGTCGTCTACGCTCTCCTGAGCATCCTTGATATGTCTGCCTTCATCATCGTCGCCGTCGCATGCTTCACGCGGTCTGCCAACCGGGCGCTTCCTGTCATCGCCTGCGTCCTCTGGGTCGTCGGCTGGGTGGTTCCGGTCGTCGCCTACGAGGTGCCGATCTCCCCGGCGAGCATCATCATGACGGTAGCGCTCGGCCTCCTCATCGCGGCGTGGCCGTTGCCGGGAAAACCCGCCGCCGCGACCCCGGCGGCGTCGCGAGCCGCAAAGGCCGCCACGCCGGCCATGACGGCCACGGAGCTCGCGCAGTACGGGAAGCTCTACCAGGACGGCGCGCTCACCGCAGAGGAGTTCGGCGCCATCCGCAAGCGCTACCTGGACTCCTAGGGCCAGGCCCGGCAGACGGACTCGCAGCGCTTGCGACGGGAGGCGGCTCTTCGGGGCCGCCTCCTCGCGTTTGCCCCCTAAGCCTCAGGATACCCCTCCAGCACGAGGAAGACGGTCTCCTCGCCGAGGATGAGCCGGTCGCCGGGGCGGACGCCGACGGGCGCGGGCGCGTCCCCGGCGCTGCGGGCGGACTGCGGCGGCTCCACCACCGTGTGCGCGCCGTCGCAGGCACGCGCGAGCAC
>CANSQW010000271.1 GCA_947649215.1 uncultured bacterium
GGCCACGGCCGCGGCAGGCACGAGCGCTCCTATCAGCAGGGCGGCGCACAGCAGGCTGAGCACACGCCTCTTCGGCAAGGTCATGGGGCTTCTCCTAGCTCCCGCGCGAATGCGAGGCACCTCCGGCAAGGGCGCCCTCGTCAACAGCGGGCCCCCGGCCCGCGCATCGCGTTCGCGTACGCATATGGAACTACTGTACCACGCCTGGAGCCCGCCAAAGACCCTCGCGAGAAGAGACATCGATCAACCAGGCAACGCCGCCGACCACGGCAGCCGCCCGCCGCGCCCGCCGCCCGCCGCGCCCGAAGGCCACCGGGTCCTAGCGCCTCCACCGCTTCTCCTCGGGCGGATAGGCCAGCCACGCCATCCCGTAGCCGATGAGCAGGCAGACGATGGAGCCGACGAGCGACGCGCCGAAGCCGAGCGTGTCGTTGAGCACGCCCCACGCCACGGTGGAGGCGCCCATGCCCACGTCGATGGCCAGCTGGTACAGCGCGTTGGCAGCGCCCCACCGCTCGGGCGGCGAGCACTTCACCGCGATGGTCTGGTTGAGCGGCTGGCACACGCCCAGGCAGAGCCCATAGGGCAGCCCCGCCAGGTAGAACACGGCGCTGCGCGCGCCGCCGTCCAGCTCGGCGGCAGCCAGGAGCATGAGGAACCCGACGATGCCGCAGACCACGGCCGCGCTGAGCACCTTGATGGCCGGCACGCGGTCCATGAACGCGCCCGACTTGAGGCGCACGGCCACCATCGACACGGCCGACACGGTGTAGAACAGCCCTGCGTTGCCCACGCCGAGCACCGTTCCGTAGAGGCCGACGAAGAAGATGACGAAGCCCACCGAGGGGATGATGCAGAGCGCCGGCAGCGCGCCGTGCAGCGCCTTGGGCTCGATGACGCGCGACACGAGCGTCTCGCGCGGGGCCGCGGCCTCCTCGGCGCGCTCGAGCGCGCGCTCGCCCTGGCCGGCGTCCAGCTGCGCGCGCTCCCAGCGCACACGGTAGGCGCTCGTGGCAGGCAGAACGGCGGGGTTCTTCTCGTAGCGGCACAGCAGCGAGAACGCGAACGCGAGCGCACCGGCCGCCGTGACGCCGACGAACAGGTTCTCGTGCGGCTCGGTGGACACGAGGAACAGCGAGAGCGCCGGCCCGATGGACATGGCGAGCGCCTGTCCCAGGCCGAAGTAGCCGATGCCCTCGCCCAAACGCTCCCGCGGCAGCACGTCGGCAGCAGCTGTGGCCGAGGCGGTGGTGGCGGCCGAGAAGCCGACGCCCTGGAGGAAGCGCCACAGAATCATGAGCTCGGAGTCGCCCGTGAACAGAGGGCCGATGGTGCCCGCCATCATGACGACGCTGCCCGCCACCATCGCCACGCGGCGCCCGCGGTCGTCCACGATGGGGCCGCAGATGAAGCGCGCCGCGGCGGCGGCCACCGAGAACACCGTGGCGAGAAGGCCCGCGTAGGTGGCCGTTCCGCCCAGGGCCGTGATGTAGACGGAGGTGCCGGCGTTGAGCCCCTGGCCCACGAGGAACGTGAACAGCGTGACGCCGATGACGAAGAGAAACACGGGCGTCCACAGCCGGTCAGCCTGGCGCGGGCGCGGCGCCGGAGCGCCCGGGGCCGCCTTGCCCCGCGTCTCCCCCATCGCCTTGTCCCCGTCGCCCATGCCGCGTCCTCTCACTCAAAAGGGACGTCCGGATAACCCGGACGTCCCTTCCAGTGTACGCCTTTCGAAGCGTTCTCCAAGGCTTAAATCCGCCACCGTCCTACGACCCGGACGGGGCGCCCCCGCCCGGCACCCGGGCACCGGCGCGCTCCAGCCGCACCCTAGTACGGCTCGTCGAGGTCGGCGTGGGCCTGGGCGTCGGCGTCCAAGCCCATGAAGCGGCCCTGGCGGTAGCGGTCGAGCGCCACCAGCGCGATCATCCCCGCGTTGTCGCCGCACGAGTGCAGCGGGGGCATCACGAGCCGCACGCCCATCTGGGCGCAGAGCTCCTCGTAGGCCGCGCGCAGCACCGGGTTGGCCGCCACGCCGCCGCCCAGGCAGAAGGTGGGGGCGCCGGTCTCCTCCAGTGCGCGGCGGGCCTTGGCCACCTGCACGTCCACGACCGCCTGCTGGAAGCTGGCCGCGATGTCGGGCACGTTAAGGGCGCGCCCGGCCGCCCGCTCCTGGTTGATGTAGGTCACCACGGCGGTCTTGAGGCCCGAGAGCGAGAAGCGCAGATCGCCCGAGTGCAGCATGGCCCGCGGGAACGGGATGGCATCCGGGTCGCCCTGGGCGGCGAAGCGGCTGATGACGGGGCCGCCGGGGTACCCGAGCCCGAGCGCCTTGGCCACCTTGTCGAAGGCCTCGCCCACCGCGTCGTCGATGGTGGCGCCGAGCGTGCGGTAGTCGCCCCAGCCGCGCATGGAGACGAGCAGCGTGTTGCCGCCCGACACGAGCGAGACGACAGCCGGCGGCGCGAAGGCGTCGTCGCCGATCTTGTTGGCGTAGAGGTGGCCCTCCAGGTGGTTCACGCCGATGAGCGGCACGTCGAGCGCCCACGCGGCGCCCTTGGCGAAGGCGACGCCCACCACGAGCGCGCCCACGAGGCCCGGCGCGTAGGTGACGGCCACGGCGTCCAGGTCGGCCCAGGCCACAGGGCGGCCGGCGGCGGCCGAGGCCACCTCCAGGCACTCGTCGCACACGCCGCAGACAGCCTCGATGTGCTTGCGGCTGGCAATCTCGGGCACCACGCCGCCGAAGCGCGCGTGGAAGTCGATCTGCGAGGCCACCACGTCGGCGAGCAGGCGGCCGGAGCCGTCGGCCACGGCGGCGGCCGTCTCGTCGCAGGAGGACTCGATGGCCAGGACGAGCGGGCGCGGGGGCTCGGGCGCCGGGCAGGTGGCGACCGGAGCCGGGGCAGCGGCAGGAGCGGGGGC
>CANSQW010000272.1 GCA_947649215.1 uncultured bacterium
CCTCCCCGCCGGGGAAGCCCTCGGTGAGCAGGTCGCAGCCGAAGAAGTACAGGTCGACCACGACGAACGCGCCGAGGAGCTTGGCGAGGCGCACGAGCTGCGCCTGGTCGAGCTTGAGGTAGCCGGCGGAGCGCAGGGCCGCGGCCACGCAGATGACGAGGCCGGTGCCGCAGACGAGGGCGGACGACACGAACCAGGGGGCCAGCAGCGCGGTGTGCCACATCTCATGCCCCTGCTGCAGGCCGAAGATCCAGGCGGTGACGCTGTGCACGAGGATCGCGCAGACGAGGGCGACGACCGAGATCACGCGGAGCGCCGTCGCCGACACCTTGCCGGCGTCGGCGCGGACCTGCGCCCAGAGGTAGACGCAGGACAGGATGAGGTACGTGCCGAGCACGATGATGTCCCACATGAGCGGCGAGCCCAGGTTGGAGTACGCGAAGAGCTCCCAGAGGCGCAGCGGCTGGCCCAGGTCGACCACCACGAAGCCGATGGCCGCGATAGTCGCCGCGATGGAGGACATGACGGCCACCTTGGAGATGCCGCCGAAGCCCTTGATCCCGAACGCCTTGGGGACGGAGCTGATGATCAGGCCGCCGGCCGACAGGCCCACGAAGAACATGAACATCGTGATGTAGAGGCCCCAGGAGTCGAGGTTCCTCATCGCGGTCTGCACCATGCCGCCCGAGAGCTGCACGCCCCAGAGCGCGATGCCGGCCACCGTGAGCACGCCGGCCACGCCGATGCCCACGTTGAGGCCCTTGCCGCCCCACGCGGCCGCCCGGGCGCCGGCGGCCTCGCGCGCCTTAGGCGCCGCAGCCGGGTTGAAGTCGTCGTCGGCGACGGCGACGTTGTTGAGTTCAGTCATAAGTATCTCCTTCAGAAGGCGGCGCGCCAGGCATACGACGCGCCGCATCAGGAACTACACCAGGTAGTACACGGACGGCTTGGTGCCGCGCTCCTCGAGCAGCTGCTTGTGGGAGCGGCTCGCGATGAGCTTGCTCACCTCGGAGTCGGGGTCGTCCAGATCGCCCCAGAAGCGGGCGCGGCCGATGCACAGGTGCATGCAGGCCGGCTCCTCGCCCTGGGAGGTGCGGTGGTAGCAGAACGTGCACTTCTCCACGACGTGCTTCTGGTGCGCGGGCACGTCCCTGCCGCCCGTCGCGTAGTCCATGTGGTGCTGCGGCTCCTCCCAGTTGAACGACCTCACGCCGGTGTAGGGGCAGGCGCTCATGCACATGCGGCAGCCGATGCACTTGTCGTAGTCCTGGCGCACCACGCCCGTCTCCGGGTCGCGGTAGGTGGCGCCGACGGGGCACACCTTCACGCACGCGGGGTTCTCGCAGTGCTGGCAGGACGTGGGCAGGAAGCTCAGCTTGAGGTCGTCGGGGTAGCTGCCGCCCACCATGTCGAAGCCCACCTCGCCGCCGTTGTCGGTGAGGATGCGGTTCCACCACACGTCGTTGGGCAGGTTGTTCTCGAGCTTGCACGCCATGGCGCACACGTGGCACCCGACGCACTTCTTGGTGTCGATCGCCATTCCGTAATGGGTCATCTCTACTTCACCTCTCCCTCGTACTTGCGAACCTCGACGAGCGTGTCGTCGAACGAGGAGTTCATGTGCATCGTGTTCAGATGATCATTCGTGAGCTCCTGGTAGCTGCCGGCCACGTACAGCTCGCGCGGCCATCCCTTGGGCGAGGAGACCATGCCCGGTCGCACGCCCATGTCGAACTTGGCCTTGCAGACGCAGTGCCCGCGGTCGTTGTACGCCTCCACGTACTCGCCCTCGGCGATGCCGCGGGCCTCGGCGTCCACGGGGTTCATCCGCAGGTAGGGCTCCGGGTCGAGCTCGCGCAGGATGGGCGCGTAGTTGAACTGCGTGTGCATATGCCAGCGCGTGCGCTCGCAGTAGTGGTAGAGCGGGTACTTCTTGAACTCCTCGCTCTCGTCGAAGGCCTCGCTCGGCGTGTGGTACGTCGCGAGGTGGTAGAACTCCTTGTCGATGGGCTTGCCGATGTTGATGCGCGCGCCGGGGTTCTCGACGTAGAACTCGAGGCGGCCGGACAGGGTCGGGAAGCGCTGATCGGGCCAGTGGATCCAGTTCTCGTCGCGGTCGGCGATGACGCCCTTCTCGCGCAGGTTGTCCAAGTTGATGCCCAGCTTCTCGCCCGCGGGGGTGTCGACGATGACGCGCATCATCTCCTCGTTGGTCTTGGCGTAGAACTTGGTGCACGCGGGATTGTCGAGGAAGCGGGAGATCTCGCGGAAGATGTCCACGTCCTCCTTCGCCTCGCCGATGGGCTCGACCACCTTGCCCGCCATGTTGATGAACGGGACGTGGGATGCGCCCTGGATCCACTCATACTCGAAGTAGTGGGTGCACGGCAGGACGATGTCGCTGTAGTGGACGGTGTCGGAGAACTCCAGGTCGTTGGTCACGATGCAGTTGATCTTGGGGAGCATCTCCTCGATGATCTTGCGCTGCGCCGCGTAGCTTCCCACCGGGTTGGCGCCCACGTTGTACAGCAGACGCACCGGGAAGTCCTTGCCAAGGTACTGGCCGGTCTGGAGGATCTCGTTGAACGCGAGCCACGGAATGTCGTTGGCCAGGTCCTTGAGGCCGTTCGGGAAGAGGTCTGGCGAGCGGTTGAGGTAGGGCTTGTCCTTGCCCAGGTGCCCGATGGACGCCCCGCGCTTGCCGATGTTGCCCGTGACCGCCGCCATGGTGGCCCAGGTCATGCCCATGACCTCGCAGTTGTCGTAGAGGTGGTAGCCCGCGTAGATGGTGGACGGGGTGTCCTGCGCGTACATGCGCGCGAGCTCGACGATGGTGTCGGCCGGCACCTCGGTCATCTTCTCGGCCCACTCCGGCGTGTACTGGGCCACGTGCTCCTTGAGC
>CANSQW010000273.1 GCA_947649215.1 uncultured bacterium
CAGGTCCGGCGCCACGGTCACCCACGAGGCCACGAGCTCGGGCGTCACCTGGGCGCCCACGAGGCCGTTCATGGTGAGGTCGAAGTCGGCGGCGATGAGCGCGTTGGCCTGGTCGCGCGCCACGTCCAGGCGCTCGTCGCCCTCGACGATGTCCGGCAGGGCCAGCACGTCGGTGGACACGGCGATATGCGGCTTGAGGACGGCAGCCTGGGCCGACACCTCGTCGACGAGCTTGTCCACGTCGATGGCGGTGCCATAGGACTCGGGCACGACGACGAAGGCGCCCTTGCGCTCATCGTAGGCCACCGTGGCGCTCACGGGCGGCTCGGCTGTGGCGTTCACCTCGGCCGCCGCGGCCGCCAGCGCGTCGGCCAGCTCGGTGGTCTGGTAGGAGGCCACGAGGCTCGCCGTCTCGTCATGGTCGCGGAACACCTCCACCGGCCAGCGCCACGGATCCACGCGGGAGTGCATCTCCTGGGCGATGGTCTTGCCGTCGAGCGACATGCCCGCGGCCTGGGAGGTGAGCTTAAGGTCGATGCCCTGCCCCTTGACGGTGAACTCGTAGCCACCCACCTTGTCCTCGAGGATGGCATGGACCTCATCGGAGGTCTTGAGCGAGATATCGGTGCCGGCGATGACGGTGTTGGGGAAGAACAGGTTGGCGAAGACGGCCACGCCGACGAGGTACACCGCCGCCACGACGCCTACGATGGCGCCGAGCGTGATGCCCGCCACCTTGAGGGCACCCCGGCGCTTGTCGGCTTCCTTCATGCTGACGGCCCGACCGGCGCCCGCCGGAGGCTGGGGCGCGCCCTTGGGGGCCTTCTTCGCGACGCTCGCCGGGGCCTTCGCGGCGCTCGCCGGCTTGCCGGCCCTGGAAGCCTCGCCGGCCTTGGCGGCGTTCGCGGGAGCCTTCTTCGCCGCCCCCTGCGCAGGCTTCGCGGACGCGGTCTTCGCGGTCTTCGCCTTGGCCTGCCTGGCCGGGGCCGAGGGGGCCGCCTTCGCAGACTCGGCCTTCTTCTTTCCGTGCATTCCCTTGGTTTTCGCCATGGTCTCTCTCAGTGACTCGATATGTGCGGTAAGCCGCCCGCGGGCAGCAGTGATCATTGTAATCAAATTGTTCCGTTTGTCCCGGCCACTTTGGCATATGGACGGGCGCCCTCAGCTGCGGCGACGCATTCCCCACGATCAATCCACGTTATCCTTGACACGAGCGCCCGCAGGGATAGAATGGATCAACCCTGCGGGTTATCTCCTGCGGCAGGATGCGACGCGTATTCGACGCCGCCGCGCCTTGCCGCCTTCACCTTCGGGGGCGACTGGTTTCGACATGGTAGGCTTGAGATGAGGAGCAGGTCGTGGTCTCCTCGCCACGCTAAACAGGGGTACCGTCAAGTTAATTGGCAAAACTTCTTCTAAGTCCGGCTACTACATGCCGGCCGCCATGGCTGCCTAACAGCAGTTATCGCGATCGCCGACCTTGGGGTTTCCCCGACCCTTGGAAGGCGTCATTTCAGGGGAATGCGCCTTGGCACGTAGTCGGTATGGCCAAGGCAAAGACCGAACCGGCTAGCGGCGCGAACGTCGGTCTGCGAACCGAGGCGCCGCGAACCCTGATCGCAGACTAAGCCTGTAGAGCCTCGTGGATTGTCTAGTATGGACCGGAGTTCGATTCTCCGCGCCTCCACCAGTTGAAGGGCCGCCTGAATAATGCGTTTTCGCAGTTCAGGCGGCTTTTTTACGTTACTGGGGCAACCGAGTCCCCCGGGCTGGGCGCGGGGCGCTGCCTGGCCGAGGCATCCCTGGAAGCCGCCGCGCTCACGGATTTCTGGCCAATTTCGCTATGGTTTACGCAGAAGTGGCAAGGATCCCCCGACAAGCCGGCGGGAGCGTTCCGCATTACCCCAGCTCAGGAGCCGGGCGAGCGATTCGAAGGGATCGGCAAAGACCGAAAGCCAGCGTAAACCGTGGTGTTTTTGGCCAGAAATCCGGAGGAAGGCGCCCGGAGATGCGAGAGCGGCCCCGCGCATCGCGCACGGGGCCGCTCTCGCCTGGCTTCGAAGGGGGACGGGCTACTTCTTCTTGAGGAACCCGAGCCCCTCGGTGATGTCGTCGAAGGCGCCCTTGAGCTCGCTGACGACGGCGGCGCCGTCCTTGTAGATGGCGTTCATGTCCGCCGTGGCCGAGGCCACGCCCTCGCGGGTGATGCCGAGGTCGAACTCCTCCTCGTCGGAGGCGCGGATGACGGTCACGCCGTCTTCCTCGTCCTCCTCCTCGTCCTCGACGAAGTAGTACTCCTGCTCGTTGCCGTCTTCGTCGAGCAGGATGAAGCCGATCTCGTTGTCGTCCTCGTCGACGAGGTAGGCGTAGATGTCGCCGTCCTCGATCTCCATCTCGATGACCTCGGCCTCCAGGTCGTTGCCGTCCTCGACCTCGAAGCCCTCCTCGCCGAGCGCGTCGTCATCGCCCTCGGCCTCGGTCACCTCGTCGTCGGACCAGCCGTCGTAGTCGGCCTCGTTGTCCGTCTCGAAGCTCGCGTAGGCGTGCTCCAGGTCGCCCTCCTGCGCGTCCTCGCCCAGGATCTCGTCGAGGTCGTCCTCCACGTCCTGGATCTCCGTCTCCTCGTCTATCTGCTCGGCGTCGGTCTCGCCCGACTCCTCCATGATCTCAAGCTCCTCGTCCAGGCCCATCGCCGGCTCCTTTCATCGTCGTCGAACGCGCGCACCTGCCGGCGCGTCAGCGGGAGCGCTCCTTCATCGCGCGCTCGATGTCGCGCTTGGAGTCGCGTTCCTTCATGCTCTCACGTTTATCATAGAGCTTCTTGCCGCGGGCAAGCGCCACCTCAACCTTAACCAAACCGTTGTCCTTGAAGTAGAGCTTGAGCGG
>CANSQW010000274.1 GCA_947649215.1 uncultured bacterium
ACCTACAACCCTTCGGTTAACAGCCGAATGCTCTGCCGTTGAGCTACCGAGGAATGTCACGCGGCCTTCCGGCCCCATGCGCAAGATAGAATTATACCTAAACCCGCCCCGCGCGCAAGACCCAATTTTTCCGTCTCGCGCGCGTTTTCTCCCAGCGGGCCCGATACGCGCGGCGCCCCCTCATAGCCGGCGCACCGCAGGCTACACGAAGATGAACATCGCCAGGAAGGCGAGGGCCGCCACCCACATGAGCGGCTTCACCTCAGCCGCGCGGCCGCGGGCCACCATGAGGATGACGTAGGCGATGAATCCCAGGCCGATGCCGTTGGTGATGGAGTAGGTGAACGGGATGCCCACGATGACGAGGAACGCCGGGAACGCCAGCTCGGGCTCCTTCCAGGCGATGGCCCCCACGTCGGTCATCATGAGGAAGCCCACCACCACGAGCGCGCCGCAGGTGGCCGGCCCCGACACCATCCCGAACAGGGGCGCGAGGAAGGCGCACACGAGGAACAGCGCGGCCGTCACCAGGTTGGCCAGGCCCGTGCGGGCGCCCTCGGCCACACCGGAGGCAGACTCGACGAAGCAGGTGATGGAGCTCGCGCCGAAGAAGCCGCCCGCGATGGCGGCCGTGGAGTCGACGGCCAAGATAGGCTGGATGTCCTTCACATCACCCTTCTCGTCGGCGAAGTCGCCCTGCTTGCCGATGGCCACCACCGTGCCCATGGTGTCGAAGAAGTCACTCATGAGCAGGCTGAACACGAACAGCAACAGAGCGGGCTGCAGGAACACCTGCACGATGGCCATCTGGCCGTCCACCGTCTGGAACGGCGCCGCGAAGGTGGAGAAGTCGAGCCCGAGGCTCCAGGAGGTGGGCACCGCGGTCACACCGAGCGGGATGCCCACGATGACGGCCACCACGATGGAGATGAGCAGGCCGCCGCGCACGCCGAGGATCTGGAAGATCACCGCGCACACAAGCGAGACGAGCGCCACGATGCAGCCCGGCTCGGAAAGCTCGCCCAGGGCCACGAGCGTGGAGTCGTCGGCGATGACGAGCCCGGCGCCCTTGAGGCCGATGAACGCGATGAACAGGCCGATGCCGATGCCAATGGCGTGGCGCAGGTCCACGGGGATGGCGTCCATGACCGCCTTACGCAGGCCGCCGAGCACGAGCCCCAGGATGACGACGCCCTCGAGGAACACCACGGCCATGGCCACGCGCCAGTCGATGCCGAGCGAGCCGCACAGGCCGTAGGCGACGATGGCGTTGATGCCCATGCCCGAGGCAAGGGCGACGGGCCGGTTGGCGATAAGGCCCATGGCGACGGTCATCACCGCCGCGCCGACGCAGGTGGCCGTGAGACCCGCCTCGAACGGCACGCCGGCATCGGCGAGGATAGCCGGGTTGACGGCCACGATGTAGGCCATGGCCAGAAACGTCGTGAGGCCGCCGAGCACCTCCGTCGATACCGTCGACCCGCGCTCGCGGATCTTGAAGAACTGCTCCATGGGCACTCCCCTTCCGTGTTCGGTTCCCTGAAAAAGCGCCTGCCCGCCACTGTACCACGCCCCAGCCGCCAGGGAGCGAGAACGTCAGGTTTTCGTTCTCCCTGATGGGCGGGCTACTTCCTTCGCACGAGGAAGCAGTGGTGGATCTTGGGGTTGCGCGCGAAGTCGTGGGGGATGGTGCGCGCGGTGATGTCCTCCAGCTCCACGCCGAGGCGCGCGAGCTCGTCCACATCCGGCTTGAAGCCGCGCAGGTTGCAGGAGAACACGGCCACGCCGTCCTTGGCCAAAAGGCGGCTCACGCCCACGAGCAGCTCCACGTGGTCGCGCTGCACGTCCCAGGTGCGCCTGCCCATGGCCTTGGAGTTGCTGAAGGTGGGCGGATCCACGAAGATGAGGTCGAAGGAGCGCCGCGCCCGGCGGGCGTCGCGGATCCAGTCCATGACGTCGGCGCGCTCCAAGTGGTGGGCGGCCGGACGCGCGGCCCGGGAGTCCCGGGAGGCGCTGGCGTCGCGGAGGCCGCGGGAGCCCCGAGCGTCGCGCGAATCGCGGGAGCCGCGGGGGTTGCGGGCATCCCCCGCCCCGGCGCCATCGCAGGAAAAGCCGTTGGCCTCCAGGTTGCGCCGCGCCCAGTCGAGGTAGGTCTGGGAGAGGTCCACCGTGGTGGTCTCGGCCGCGCCGCCCGCGGCCGCGTGAACCGAGGCCGTGCCCGTGTAGGCGAACAGGTTGAGGAACCGCTTGCCGCGGGCCATCTGACCCACCATCGCCCGCGTGTCGCGATGGTCGAGGAAGATGCCGGTGTCCAGATAGCCGGCCAGGTCAACCTCGAAGGCGAGGCCCACCTCGGTCGTATGGGTCACGTAGCTGCGGCGCCCCGCGTCGCGGTACTGCGAGCCGCCCTTGGAGCGCGTGCGCACCTTGGAGAACACATGGTCGGGCCTCACGCCTAAGGCCACCGGCACGATGGCCAGCACGTCTTCGAAGCGCCGGCGCGCCAGGGCCGGGTCCACCGAGCGCGGCGCCTGGTACTCGGCCACGTGCACGAAGGTCATGCCGGCCGCATCGCCCGCCCCCTGGTACAGGTCGACGGCCACGGCGTACTCGGGCAGGTCGGCGTCGTAGACGCGGTAGCACGCCACGCCCTCGCGGCGCGCCCACTTGCGGCGCTCGCGGGCCATCTTGAACAGGCGCGCGGCGAACTGGGCCGCGCCCGCGTCATGGACCTCCACCCCATGGTCGGCGCCGCCCTGGGGGTCGGGCACCGCGATGACGGCCCGGGCCGCAGGCGGTTGGTCGAACAGCTCGAGGCGCGCCTCGGCCCGGCCGCGGGAGGCCGTGGCCTGGAAGGCGGGAGCCGCGCCGAAGCGGTCGGCGAC
>CANSQW010000275.1 GCA_947649215.1 uncultured bacterium
GCTCGAGGAGGCGGGCGGGGTTCCCCGGCTGGTGCTGCTCGACCAGACGCGCCTGCCTGCCGAGGAGGCCTACCTGCGGACCTCGGACTGGCGCACCGTCATCGACGCGATCAAGGGGCTCGTGGTGCGCGGCGCGCCGGCCATCGGCATCGCCGGCGCGGCGGCCGTGGCCCTGCGCGCCGGGGAGTTCGTGGCTGCCTGCGGCGGGTGCTCCGGCGCGCTCAGGCCCGACTTCGCCCCGCAGCCTGCTGCCGGCGCGATGACAGGGGAGGGCGCCTTTGCGCTCGACTGCCTCATGTGCCAGCGCTCTGCCGAGGCCGGGGGCTGCCCGTCGGTGCCCTCAGGCGACGAGGCGCCCGCCCGGGCCCTCGACGCCCACCGCACCTTCGTCCTCGACCCCGACGCGGCCGACCCGGAGCTGTTCCTCACCTCGCTCGAGTTCGCCGGGCGCCTCATCGCGGATGCGCGGCCCACGGCGGTCAACCTGTCCTGGGCCGTCGAGCGCGCGTTGGCCGAGGCGCGGCGCCTGGTGGGGGAGGGCGCGGCGCCCCACGCGGTGGCCGAGGCCCTCGCGAACCTCACGCGCCGGATGATCGCCGAGGACGAGGCCGCCAACCGCGCGATGGGCGCGCACGGCGCGGCGCTCCTTCCCGACGGCGCGACGGTGCTCACGCACTGCAACGCCGGCAGCCTCGCCACCGCCTTCTACGGCACCGCGCTCGGCGTGGTCTACGCCGCCGCCGAGCAGGGCAAGATCGCCCGGGTCTTCGCCGACGAGACCCGTCCCATCGGCCAGGGCGCGCGCCTCACGGCCTGGGAGCTTGCGCGCGCCGGGGTTCCCGCCACGCTCATCTGCGACGACATGGCTGCCTCGCTTCTTGCGTCGGGCCAGGTGGACGCCGTGGTGGTGGGCGCCGACCGCATCGCCGCCAACGGGGATGTGGCCAACAAGATCGGCACGCTCGGCGTGGCGGTGGCGGCTGCGCGCTTCGGCGTGCCCTTCTACGTGGCTGCGCCGCTGGCCACCGTTGACGCTTCGGTGCCTGACGGCTCCGCCATCCCCATCGAGGAGCGCGACCCGTCCGAGGTGCTGCCCGTCCCCCTTGCCGGGGTGGACGTGTGGAACCCCGCCTTCGACGTGACGCCGGCTGAGCTTGTCACCGCCGTTATCACCGAGGCAGGCGTGTTCGCCCCCTCTGACGTGGCGCGCGCCTGCGCATGACCCTCGTCTGACCTGAAGGAGGTCGCCATGCACATCACCCACCGTGAGGACCAGGAGCTGCGCGAGCGCGAGGCGCTTGCGGCTGACGCGACGCTCGCCGCCGACAGCGAGGGGCGCGAGCGCTCCGGCGAGCCCGACCTGCTGCGCACCGACTTCCAGCGCGACCGCGACAAGATCCTCCATGCCAAGTCGTTCCGCCGCCTGTCGCACAAGACTCAGGTGTTCCTGGCCGCCGAGGGCGACCACTACCGCACGCGTCTCACCCATACGCTCGAGGTGGCGCAGATCGCGCGCACCATCGCGCGGGCCCTCGGGCTCAACGAGGATCTGACCGAGGCCATCTCGCTCGGGCACGACCTGGGGCACACCCCCTTCGGCCACACCGGCGAGGACGCGCTGGCGCGCTGCATCGCCGCCTGGCGCGGGCTTCCCTCCGCCGACTCGCGTGCCGAGGCGCTCTACCGCCACAACGAGCAGAGCCTGCGCGTGGTGGAGGTGATCGAGAACGGTGGCAAGGGGCTCAACCTCACCGCCGAGGTGCGCGACGGCATCGTCTGCCACACCGGTCCCACGCGCGCCGAGACCCTCGAGGGGCGCATCGTTGCCGTGGCCGATCGCATCGCGTACGTGAACCACGACATCGACGACGCCATCCGCGCCGGGCTCTTGCGCGAGACCGACCTGCCTGCCAGCACCCACGAGGTGCTCGGCCCCGACCACTCGTCGCGCATCGAGACCCTCGTGCTCGACCTCGTGCGCACCTCGGCGGCTGGCGACGACATCCGCATGGGCGACGCGGTGTGGGCCGCCATGATGGAGCTGCGCGCGTTTCTGTTCGCGCACGTGTACCAGGCTGACGTGGTGATGGTGGAGGTGGACAAGGCGACGCGGCTCGTCGAGGCGCTGTTCCGCTACTTCATGGAGCATCCCGCCGAGGTGCCCGCCGAGTACCGCGCCATCTCCGGGGGAGACGACGTGCGCGCCGCCACCGACTTCATCGCCGGCATGACCGACCGCTACGCCACGGCTACCTACCAGGACATCTTCATCCCCAACTCGATGGAGGTAAGTGCGGCCAAAGAGGTGGCGGCCAACATGGGGTCGTCGCTCGGCAGCAGTATCAACATCTCCACCGATGCGGGAGCGCAGCTCGCCTCCGACCTCGGCAAAGGGTTGATTCAAGGCACGAGCCAATATATCGCCAAGAAGATGCGCACCGTCAAAGTGCATCTGAAAGCCGGATATAAGGTCATGCTTTATCAGCCGGAGGATTAACAAGAGATAACAATCAGCAAGTAACCAGTTTATTGAATCGGGGTTTTAACCCCACCACTAAATCCAAAGTAAAATGAAAAAGATTTTTGTAATGATGTTTGCCCTCACGCTGGGCATTGGTGCGGCGAACGCACAGGAAGTAACAAACACCGAGACCGTCGAGACGACGGAGCAGACACAGACAGTATCGCTCTGCAAGGAGGTCTATCCGGATGCGGAACGGAACGGTGACCTCTATCATGGCCTCACGCGCAAACTCTCCTTTGACCGCATGATCCCGCCGCATGGGTTGGAGGTTACCTACGACAAGACCGTGCACGTCATCTTTCCGGCGGCGGTGCGCTACGTCGATCTCGGCTCGCCGAACCTGATCGCAGGCAAGGCCG
>CANSQW010000276.1 GCA_947649215.1 uncultured bacterium
GCCGCAGCCGGCGCGGGAGGCGGGGCGGGCAGACGCGTCCCGCCCCGACTTCGCAGACGCGGCCCCCGCGGCACGGGAGGCCCTCCCCCGCCGGGACGCGGCGGGGCGGGGGCCCTTCTTCGCGGAGGGCTTCTTCGCCTTGCTCTGGTGATTCGCGCCCTCGGCGCCTGGTCGTTTTTTCATGGCGCCTATTCTGTCATAACCGCCCGCACACGCAAATGACGTTGCCGCCATCCATTGGTTTTCCTACGGCCCGCGGGGCGCGTAACGGCTCGCTGACCGATGAAAGTCCAGCTTTTTGCTCTACTTTTTCCTTTGCTAAGGTAGCCTCGTAGGGAAGGGGACGCCCGTCCCCCGACACGCTGAAAGGATCCGCCATGAGCTTCTTCGTCCGCTGGCTTGTAACCGCCATCGCCGTGGCCGCCGCCGTGTGGCTGGTGCCCGGCATCCAGATCTTCGGAGGCGACTCCGCTTGGGTGGGCATCGCGCTGTTCGCGCTCATCCTGTCGCTCGTCAACATGTCGATCAAGCCCATCCTGCAGCTGCTCTCGCTCCCCATCTCGGTACTCACGCTGGGCATCTTCTACCTGGTGGTGAACACGCTCATGCTGTATCTGGCCGCGTGGCTGGCCAACGGGCTGTTTGGCGTGGGCTTCTGGATCGCCGGCTTCGGCAGCGCCTTCGTGGCCTCCATCGTCATCTCCATCGTGAGCGCCATCGTCAACTCCATCGTCGGCGACAAGTAGTCCGCCGACCGCAGATGTAAGGGCCGCGTCCGCCGGAACCCCGGCGGCGCGGCCCTCGTGCGTCAGGGAGGGCTCCGGCGGGCGCCTCGCGTGGGCGAGGTCCTCGGCTTCGGAGCCGCCTACAGCGCCAGGCGGTAGATGGCCGCGGCGTCCTCCAAGGTGAGCCGGCGCATGCTGCCGAAGGCCTCGCCCTTGTTGGCGCGCAGCGTCGGCAGCATCCGCGGGATGTCGTCCTCCCCCACGCCCAGCTCGGCGAGCGTCGTGGGCATCCCGAGCGACGCGAAGAACGCGCGCGTCTCGTCGATGGCCGAGAGCGCGTCGGCCCGCGCGTCGCCCGTGGGCGCCAGGCCGAACACCTCGCGGCCATAGTGGGCGAATCGCGCCGGGTTCTGCTCGCAGACGTACTCCATCCACGCGGGGAACATCACGGCCAGGCCAGCGCCGTGGGTGATGGACGGGTCCAGCGCCGACAGCTCGTGCTCGAGCGCGTGGGTGGCCCAGTCCTCGTGACGGCCGAGGCCGGCGAGCCCCTGGTGGCAGAGCATGCCGGCCCACATGATGTTGGCGCGGGCGTCGTAGTCGTCCGGCTCGACGAGCACGCGCGGCGCCTCGGCGCGGATGGTGCGCATGAGCGACAGATTGAGGTTGTCGGTCACGGGCACGGCGCCGTAGTCGTCGAAGAAGCGCTCGAGCAGGTGGGCGAACATGTCGGTGAGCCCGGCGGCCGTCTGGAAGGGCGGCAGGGTGAAGGTGAGCTCCGGGTTCATGAAGGCCAGGCGCGGGCGCTGCGCGTCGCTGCCGTAGCCGGTCTTGCGGCCCAGCTCGTCGTTGGAGACGACGGCGTTCTTCGACGCCTCGCTGCCTGCGGCGGGGATGGTGAGCACCACGGCGATGGGCAGCACGTCGGGGTTGGAGCGCTTCGTCTCGAAGAGCTCCCAGACGTCGCCGTCGATGCAGGCGCCGTTGGCAACGGCCTTGGCGGAGTCGATCACCGAGCCGCCGCCGACGGCCAGCACCCAGTCGACGCCGGCCTCCTTGCACAGCGCCACGGCCTGGCGGATGAGCCCAATCTCCGGGTTGGGGCGCACGCCGCCCAGCTCCAGGTGCTCGATGCCCGCCGCGTCGAGGCTCGCGCACACCCGGTCGATGAGCCCGCTCTCTCGCGCGCTCTCGCCGCCGAAGTGCACGAGCACCCGGCGCGCGCCGCGCTCGGCCAGCTTCTGGCCCACCTGCTCCTCGGCGCCGCGCCCGAACACGAACTCGGTGGGCGAGACGAAGTCGAAGTTCTCCATGGAAGGCTCCTCCTCAAAATGACGACGGGATTTAAGAAAGCATGAAGACCCGCGGGGGGCAGACGGTCGCTTAGGTAAACTTGCGCTTACAACCTCTCCCTCAGAAGAGGGGGCACCCCGCAGCGTTCAGTATACTGGACGCCCTGTGGCACCTAGCGAAAGGAACGCTATGCAGACCCTTAACCAACACGAGAAGGCCATCCGCTACCTCGGCATCGCCGTGGTGGCGACCTCGGCCCTCGCCCTTCTGGGCATCATCATCGGATTCATCTTCGTAGGCGTGGGGCATGCCGCCTGGAACGCCTATGGGCCCGACATCATCCAGCAGGGCTATGAGTACGGCCGCGGGCACCACGGCTCCGGTTACTATGGCGACCTGAGCGTGAACGAGGCCATGGGGCTGGCCGGCCTCGGCATCGGCCTGGGCTACGCCGCCCTGGGCTGGGAGTTCGTCACCGCCATCGTGTCGCTCATCGCCGGCATCCTGGCCATCCGCGGCGCGGCCGACCGTGCCAAGCTGGGCGGCGTATTCGGCTGGGGCATCGCCGGCGCCATCGCCGCCTTCCTGGGCGGACGCCTCATCACCTGCGTGCTGATGATCATCGTGGCCGTGCTCGCCTACAAGGACAAGAACGCCCCGGCCTACCCGCAGGCCGCCTACGGCGCGCCGGCAGCTGGCTGGGGCCAGCCCGCGGCGCCCGCCGCAAGCGGGTACGCGGCACCCGCGCCGGCGCCGGCTCAGACTCCGGCGAGCCCCGTTGACCCGCAGGCCCAGGCCTACCAGGCCGCCTACCAGCAGAGCTACGGCGCGCCCGTGGCGACGCAGCCCGCCGC
>CANSQW010000277.1 GCA_947649215.1 uncultured bacterium
GCTCGGGGGCAGACGGGGCGGCGCACCCGGCAAGCAGGGCAACGGGCAGGATCAGCGCCGCAGCGAGGGACGCAAGGACACGGCAGCGAAAAGGCGATGTGGTCATAGGACTCCTTCGAATCGGCGGGCATCCCCGCGATTATAGGCCAGCTCCCGCGCGCCGAAGCGGCCGTGCCGCAGAGCCGCTGCCACTTTTTCGCGGCAAAATGGCACTGATTTGCGTTTTGGTATGGCTGCGCCGCCCCCATCAAGGCGCCAGGCGCCAACCCGAAAACCGTGACCTGGGGTTTTGTCCCGCCCGATCCGCGCAGAGCCCGCCTACCGGCCCCCAAAGCCGCGACTTGCCATACCAAAACGCAAATCAGTGCCATTACAGGCGAAAAAAGCGGCAGTCGCGACCGCCGACGCCCGAGAAACCCGCCCTCCGGGTAAGCAAACGCCAACATTCCACCGGACACGCCCGCCCTTTCGGGCGCCGCTGCTATACTTCCCCGATGACCGACGGCGCCTGCGGGCGCTCAGACCAGGAAGGCAACCGGCATGCAGTACCTCATCTCGTTTCTCGAGGGCATCGTGACCTTCGTCTCCCCCTGCCTGCTGCCCATGATCCCGCTCTACGTCACCTACTTCGCCGCCGGCGAGGAGGCCTCCACCCGCACGGTGCTCAAGAACGCGCTCGGGTTCGTGCTCGGGTTCACCGTCGTGTTCGTGGCCATGGGCGCGCTCGCCTCCAGCGTGGGGGCGTTTCTCGTCGCGTACCAGGGCATCGTCAACGTCGTCTGCGGCGCGGTGGTCGTCTTCTTCGGTCTATACTTCCTCGGCGTGGTGAAGCTCGGCTTCCTGCGCGGCGCGAACGCCTCGATGGCCGGTCGCCAGCTGGGCTTTCTCTCCTCGGCCGCCTTCGGCGTGGTGTTCTCCGTCGGCTGGACCCCCTGCGTCGGCGCCTTCCTCGGGTCGGCGCTCATGCTGGCCTCCACCCAGGGATCGGTGGCCGTGGGCGTGCTCATGCTGCTGTGCTACTCGGCCGGACTGGGCCTGCCCTTCGTGCTGGCCGCCGTGCTCATCGACAAGCTGAAGGGCGCCTTCGACGCCATCAAACGTCACTACGACCTCATAACCAAGGCGTGCGGCTGGTTCCTGGTCGCCGTGGGCATCCTCATGGCCACGGGCCTGCTGGGCAACCTGCTCTCGCTGCTGAGCTAGGGAAAGGATCACCCTGTAATAGAAGAGAACCGCCGGGAAGGCCGCGCGCGACGACGCGCCGGCCCCCGTCACCGCGGACGCAGGCGACGCAGGAGCGCCCGCGCCCGCTCCCTCAGACGACGCGCCGGCCCCCGCTCCCGCGGCTGCCGAGGACGCGCCCGCCAAGGCGGCCACCGACCGACGCGGCCATCGCACGCTCGTTATCTGCGCCGTCGCCTTCGCCGTGCTGCTCGTGGGCGCCGGCGCGGCCTACAGCGCGCTCGCACCGGCGGCCGAGAAGGCCGACCTGGTAGCCGAGCCCGCCTACAAGGACGCCGCCGGAAAGGCGCCGTCGTCCAGCCTGCCAGGCGAGGAGGACACGACCGGCCGCGATGCCCAGGGCAGCGGGACGAACGCCCCGTCCCAGCCCGTGACCGCCCCCGACTTCACCGCCGTGGACGCCGAGGGCCGCGAGGTCACGCTGGCGGACTTCCGCGGCAAGCCCGTCGTGCTCAACTTCTGGGCCAGCTGGTGCGGGCCCTGCCAAAGCGAGATGCCCGCGTTCCAAGCCGCCTTCCAGCGCTACGGCGATGACGTGCAGTTTCTCATGGTCAACATGACCGGGATGAACGGCGAGACCCGCGAGGCCGCGACGCGGCTCGTCACGAGCGAGCACTACACCTTCCCCGTCTACTTCGACCAGAACAGCTCGGCGGCGCGCGCCTACGGCGTGAGCTCCATCCCGCAGACCTGGTTCATCGCCGCCGACGGCACCGTGACCGCACGCGCCATGGGCGCCCTGAGCGAGGCGAAGCTCGAGCAGGGAATCGGGCTCATCGCGTCGTAGGCCGCCGCGCGGGCGGGACGGCGCGACCTAGTACCCGCCGCGGATCTCCTGCTCCATGCGGCGCGCGCCGATGCGCGCCTCGCGCAGGGGGCGCTTGAAAAACCAGCCGCCTGCCCCCTCAGCACGGGCGAGCGCCTGCGAGGCGCGCTCGTACCACGCGAGCGCCTCCTCGAAGGAATGGGGGCAGCCCCGCGCGCCTTCGACGGCGCGGGCCAGCCGCAGGGCCGCGTTGCCGAGGGCCGCGTCGTCGCCCGTGCGCTCGGCAACGGCGAGGGCACGGCGATACCAGGCCAGGGCGCGCTCGGGATCGGCCACGCAGCCCGCGCCGGCGGCCACAAGGTCGCCCAGGGCCCAGCAGGCCTCCGCGTCTCCCGCCTCGGCTCCGCGACGGAAGCACGCAGCCGCGCGCGCCGCGAGCGGGCGAGGCTGTATGTGAAGGGCGCGCTCCTCCAGACGCGTCTGCCAGTAGCGGCCTTGCCCCAGGTCATCGCGGTAGATAACCCCCAGCCGCGTCCAGGCGCCCCCGTTCCCGCGCTCGGCGGCGTGCAGGTAGAGCAGCTCGGCGGCGCGAAAGCACTCGGCACGCAGGGCCGCGTCCTCGGATGCAGAGAGGGCGAGGGCCTCGCCGAAGTAGCCGTCAGCGAGCGCGCGGGCCGCCGTGCCGCCCTGGTCGCGGTCGTTGGGATAGGAGCCGGTGAGCTCGCGACCCACCCGCGCGCCCGTCCGGGCGTCGAAGGCCGGCTCGCTCACCCACACGCGCGGCAGGCGCTCGGACGGGCCCCTTC
>CANSQW010000278.1 GCA_947649215.1 uncultured bacterium
GCCTCGAGGGCTAGGTGGGCCCATGTGCCAAAGCTGCGTTGGGTGCGGCAAGTGCAATGGCAAGCCGCGCCCGCCGCTGCCCGCCGGGGCCTGTCCCGTCTGCGGAGAGATCAACGGGCGGGATGCGAGCCTCTGCGAGCATTGCGGCCGCCTGCTTCCCCAGCCGCCCGGGGCTCGCGGACGCGCAGGCGATCGACGCTGACGCCGGGCGGCCGGGCGCTTCTCGGAAGAGGGGCGCCCGGCTCGGCGCCAGCCGGTGACCTGCCTCTCCTTGCGCATGGCTGGCTGCGGAAAAGCGGGGCTCTCGAGACGGCTGCTCCGCGGCCCCCGCTTGTCACGTGGCGCCTGTCCGCCGGGTTCGGCGGGCAGGCGCTTCCCGCACGGCCGCCGTCTCTCGTCGTTCTGCTCCCGCCTCCATCGTTGCGCTGCTGGGAGCGGGCTGCCACCCGTCGTTCCTCGAAAAACCGTTCCGTCGTGCAAATTCGTGCGGTTTTGCACTCCCCGATAGGGCGTCTGGGAAATTATTCTCGTATGAGGCATAATCTGGCCAGGGAAAATAAAAACCGCTTCGCATAAACGGTCGTCGCCTCTTAGCAAATGGCGTTCCGTTGCGCTTCGGGCCAGTGCAAAACCGTTCGAATTTGCAGCGAGCCCGCTTCTTGCAGAGGATCTGCCTGCCTGAGGCGGCTACCTGGCTTGGCCGGCTCGATCCCGGTCGCCGTCGCTGCCTCCCATTCCCGTCTTTTCGCAGGTTTTCTGGCGCGTCTGGCGGCTCGCGCGTATAATAGTCCAGTTTGAAACCCCAGGCCCGCCGGCAGCATGTGCGGGCGAGCTGTGTGAAAGGACACTCCAGTGGCTAGCATCTCTACGGCAGACTTCAAGAACGGCATGTGCATCATCAACAACGGCAAGATGTGCACCATCGTCGAGTTCCAGCACGTGAAGCCGGGCAAGGGCGGCGCGTTCGTGCGCACCAAGCTGCGCGACATCAAGACCGGCCGCGTCGTGGACTACACCTTCAACTCCGGCACCAAGTTCGACTCCGTGCGCCTGGAGACCAAGAAGATGCAGTACCTCTACAACGACGGCGCCGACTACTACTTCATGGACAACGACACCTACGAGCAGATGTCCATCCCCACCGACACCGTGGGCGAGGCCGCCAAGTGGCTCAAGGAGAATGACGAGGCCACGCTGCTCTATGCTGGCGAGGAACTCATCTCCATCGAGCCGCAGATGTTCGTCGAGCTGGAGGTCACCCACACCGAGCCCGGCTTCAAGGGCGACACCGCCACCAACACCACCAAGCCGGCCACGCTCGAGACCGGCGTCGAGCTGCAGGTCCCCACGTGTAACGAGATCGGCTACGTTCTGCAGATCTACACCCGCGACGGCCGATTCTACAAGCGCGTCTAACTGGCGCGATCCTCAGAAACGCCAAGCGGCCCGCGAGCGATCGCGGGCCGCTTCCTTTTCTAGGGGACGTGCGTCCTACGCGTGGAAGAACGCCACGGCGATGGCGCCGGGGCCCACGTGGGTGCCGATGACGCTGCCGACGTGAGTCGTGGGCGGCTCGGCCACCGCGGTGTCGAAGAGCTCGCGGCTGTCGGCGACGTACTTGCGCAGGAGCGTGTCGTCGAGTCCCGAATACCCCAGCCAGATGGGGCGCGAGAAGTCCACGCCGCCGCTCTCGGCGATCTTCTGGCGCAGCAGGTTGTTGCCCTGCTTCGATCCGCGCGCCTTGCCGAGCATGGCCACCTCGCCGTCCACCACGCCGATGACCGGCTTGATGGAGAGCAGGCCGCCTGCGATGGCCGTCGCCGCCGAGATGCGGCCGCCCTTCTTGAGGAACTCGAGGGTGTCGAGCACCGCCACCAGGCACACCTCGCCGCGCTCGGTTTCCAGCCGCTCGGCGATGGCGGCGGCGGGGAGTCCCTCGTCGCGCAGGGCCAGGGCCCGCTCGGCCACCACGCGCTCGCCGACGGTGGCGTTCAGGCTGTCCACGACGAACACGCGCCCGGGATGCGCGGCGGCGGCCAGGCAGGCGCTGTCGTAGGTGCCCGACAGCTTGCTCGAGAGGCAGACGCACACCACGTCGTCGCCCGCCGCGACGGCCTCGTCGAAGAGTCGCTGGAACTCGACGGGCGGCACCTGGCTCGTGGAGGGGATCTCGTCGCTCTCCACCAGGCGGGCGTAGAACTCGTCGCGTGTCAGATCGACGTCCTGGGCGTACTCGCCGTCGGCGAACGCCACCTTCAGCGGAACGACCGTCACGCCATGTGCTGCGGCGTAGGCGGCCTCCATGTCGCTGCCGGAATCAACGATAATGCGAACGCCCATCGGCGCCTCCTGTCTCGAAAAAACGTGAACCCGCAGCGTAGGCTAGCAAAGCCGGAGAGCGCGTGCCACTATTACTTTGATAATCAAATAATTTCCCCATAGAGAAGGAGAGGTAAGGGGGGGGAAGGGGTGCGGAGGGGGAGCGGCAGAGGGCGGGCGGCCGGGCGGCCGAAGAGACGGGAAGGGAAAACGTGGCCAATTTTGCTACGTTTTACGCTGGGTTGGCGCTCTGCGGCGCCCGCTTTGGCCAAATGGCGTACGGTTTACGCGGTTTCGGTTCTATTGGGTGCGTAAACCATAGCGAAATTGGCCAGAAACTTGGATTCTTGGTCGGAGCGGCGGTGGCGGGAGCGGGCCGGGGTGGGGAAGCGAACGGCGGTGACGGGAGCGGACCGGGACGGGGAAGCGGGTGGCGGCGGTTGGAGCGGAAGCGGGCCGGGGCGGGGG
>CANSQW010000279.1 GCA_947649215.1 uncultured bacterium
GCGCCTGCGGCCCTCTTGCCGCTGCCCGGGGTGCCCGCGCCCGCCTTCGCCGCCTTGCTCCCGCGCCGGGCTCCCTTGGCCTCGCGCGCCTCGGAGGCCTCCTCGGCCGCCTTCTCCTTGGCCTTGGCCTTCTTGCGCTCGCGGGCGCGCATCTCCTTGGCGGCCTGCGCGAGCTCCGGGTCCTTGCGCGCCGAGGCCTGGGTGGCGCGCGCCGCCGACTCGGCCGCGGCCTGCTCCACGTCGAAGCTCGCCACCTCGAGGGCGGGGATGGGGCGCTTGATGAGCTTCTCGATGGCCGCGAGCTCCTCTGCGGTCTCGGGGATGGCGAAGGACACGGCGAAGCCTTCGGCGCCGGCGCGGCCCGTGCGCCCGATGCGGTGCACGTAGTCCTCGGGCACGGCGGGCAGGTCGAAGTTGACCACGTAGGCCACCTGGTCGACGTCGATGCCGCGGGCCAGCACGTCGGTGGCCACGAGGATGTCGGTCTTGCCCTGGGCGAAGTTACGCAGCGCGCGGTCGCGCTGGTTCTGCGAGCGGTCGGAGTGGAGCGGCTCGGCGGCAAAGCCCCACTTCTTGAGCTTGCGGCAGGCCGAGTCGGCGCGGCGGCGCGTGCGGACGAACACGATGACGCGCTCGGAGCCGTAGTCGTCGAGGATCGCGCGCAGCAGGTCCATGCGCAGCGCCTTGGGCACGCGGCAGAGGTACTGGTCGACGGTGTCGGCCGTCTCGCCCTTGTGGGCGATCTGCACCACGGCCGGGTCGCGCAGAAGCTCGTCTACCTGGCGGCGCACCGACTCGTCGATGGTGGCCGAGAACAGCAGCGTCTGGCGGCTCTCGGGCGTGGCGGCCACGATGCGGCGCACGCTGGGGAGAAAGCCCATGTCGAGCATGCGGTCGGCCTCGTCGAGCACGAGCACCTCCACATCATCGAGGAATACCGCCTTCTGCCCCATGAGGTCGAGCAGGCGACCGGGCGTGGCGATGAGCACGTCGGTGCCCTTCGCCAGGCGCTGCTCCTGGGGGCCTTGGGCCACGCCGCCCACCACGCAGGTGACGCGCCGCCCGTCGCCGGCGGCGATGGCCTCGCACACCTCGGTGATCTGGTTGGCCAGCTCGCGCGTGGGCGTGACCACGAGCACGACGGGATGCTTGGCCCGCGTCGCGCGGCCCGTCCGGTCGAGCGCCGGCAGCGAGAACGCGGCCGTCTTGCCGGTGCCCGTCTTGGCGGCGGCGATGATGTCGCGCCCCTCCAGCACGAGGGGGATGGCGCGCTCCTGGACGGGGGTGGGGCTCTCGTAGCCCAGGCGGCCGACCGCCTCCAGGGCGGCGGCGGACAGGCCGGTTTCGGCGAATGAGGTCATGGGAGGTGGTTCCTTTCACGGGGCGCCTTGTGGCCCCTTCAGCTTGGCGGGGCGCGGCCCCGGACGGTCTAGCGGATGTGGGCCGGCTTGCGCCCCCAGTAGAAGTCGATGAAGCGCTTACGCCGCGTGCGCGCATCGGGCGCCTCGTCGCTTTCCGCCAGCTCCCAGGTGGCCTGGGCGATGTCCACCGCCGCGTTCGGCTTGCGCAAAAACGAGGCGTTGATGAGCATGGCGTCGGTGCTGGCGGGATGCGCGTCGATGTGGCGCAGGGTGTCTAGAAGCTCGCGGGCGGTGGTCACGTGCAGGGCCGCGCCCGAGGCCGTGAGCATGCGGACGTTGGCGTTCTCCTGCCCGTAGGCGCGGCCCATGAGCACCATGGGAACGCGCGCGCAGAGGCACTCGGTCACCGTGAGGCCGCCGGACTTGCAGATGATGAGGTCGCTCGCGGCCATGAGCGACGCGATGCCGTCCACGTACTCGAACACCGTGACGTTGGGCAGCCCGTAGTCCTCGCACTGGCGGCGCAGGTGCTCGGCGTAGGCGGGATCCTTCCCGGCTATGACGACCAGGTGCAGGTCGTCGAAGGAGTGCAGGTAGGGGAGCAGCTTGTCGAGCGCCTCGCGGAAGTGCACGTAGGGCCGGGGAAGATGCGCGCCGGCGAGCGCCAGCACGAGGCGCTTGCCGGCGGGCAGCCCGAGCTCGGTCCGGACGGCGTCGCGGTCGTACTCCTCGCCGAACGCCGGGCGCGTGGGGATGCCCGTGATGCGGATGCGCTCCTCGGGCACGCCGCGCGGGCGCAGCGTCTCGGCCATGTACTCGTTGGCCACGCAGAACAGGTCGGCCTTGCGATGGGGCCACATGCCCTCCACCTCGTAGTCGGTGGGCACGCACACGATGGGGAAGTCCTGCCCCGTGAGCATGCGGGCGCCCACGGCCACGTTGGCGGCGGTGATGTGGGTGGCCACCACGGCCGCGGGCCGCTCGGCGCGCACGTACTCGGCGAAGCGGGGGAACATGGCGTGCACCCAGATGGTGCCGCCGCCCCAGAGGAGCCGTCCGGTCAGGGTGTAGCGCCAGGTGAGGTCGTAGATGGGCCGCGTGAAGCCGGTGAACATCGAGGCGGTGGCGTTGCCGTCGATGGGCACGCGCCCGTAGTCGAGGATGTCGAGGACGCGCACCTCCACATCCTTTGGGAGGGCGCATCCGCTGCGCTCGGCCGCGGCCGGGTCGTCGCGGAGCAGCTCGAAGGCCTGGGCCACGGCCTCGGCGGCGCTGCGGTGGCCTGATCCCACCGAGGCGTGCATCACCAGCACGAGCGGCCGGGCGGGCGGCTCGTCGGCGGTTGCGAGCGCTGAGCCGTCGGCGGGGGCGAGCGCGACGCCCGTCGACGGGGCGAGGGCTGTCTCTTATACACATCTGACGCTGC
>CANSQW010000280.1 GCA_947649215.1 uncultured bacterium
GCCGTGCCCTGCGCGCTCGCCCTGCGCGGCCTGCACAACGTGGCGAACGCCTGCGCCGCCGCGGCCGTGGGCCTCTCCCTCGGCCTGGCGCCCGACGAGGTGGCCGACGCGCTGGCCGGGTCGCTGCCTGAGGCCGGCCGCCAGGAGGTCATCGCCGCCCGGGGCGGCTTCACCATCGTCAACGACGCCTACAACGCCAACCCCGACTCCATGCGCGCATCTCTGGCCACGTTCTGCTCGCTTGCCGTCCCCGGCCGCCGCTACGCGGTGCTCGGCGACATGGGCGAGCTGGGCGACTTCGCCGCGGAGTGCCACCGCGGGGTGGGGCGCGCGGCGGCGGGGCTGCCGCTCGACGGGCTCATCTGCGTGGGCGAGCTGGCCTCGCTCATCGCCGAGGGCGCCGCCGAGGCCGGCATGGACGAACGTAAGATCACGCGCGCGGCCACCGTGGCCGACGTGCTGGGAGAGTTGGACGTGCTCCTGGAGCCGGGGGATGCGGTGCTGGTCAAGGCGTCGCACTTCATGGGCCTCGAGCGCGTCGCCGAAGGGTTGGTCAGCTAAGCCATGTTCTCGACATTCGCCGCATACCCCACGTTCCTCGTGTTCCTCGCCGTGGTCATCTCCATGGTGGTCACCATGGGGCTCATGCCCGTGTGGATCCGCTTCCTCAAGTCCAGCCACATCGGCCAGCAGGTGCGCGCCGACGGCCCCCAGAGCCACCTGGTCAAGCAGGGCACGCCCACCATGGGCGGCGTCATCATGCTCGTGGCCGTCATCGCCTGCACCCTGCTCATCGGCGCCCCCACGCCCGAGATCTGGCTCCTCTTAGGCGCCACGGTGCTCACGGGCCTGCTCGGCCTCATCGACGACGGCTCGAAGGTGGCCCACGAGCGCTCGCTCGGGCTCACCCCCAAGGCCAAGCTCGTCGGCCAGTTCGCCATCGCCACGGCGTTCATCCTGTTCGCCGTCAACCTGCTCGGCGTGGAGCCCACCGTCTCCATCCCGTTCGTCTACACGTTCGACCTGGGCATCCTCACCTGGGTGCTGCCCATCGGCGAGGGCATCGCCATCCCTGTGCTCTACCTGCTGTTCGTGAACATCCTGCTCGTGGGCATGTGCAACGCCGTCAACCTCACCGACGGCCTGGACGGCCTGGCGGCGGGCTCGGTCATGATCGTCATGCTCGTGATGGCGGCCATCGCCTACCGCTCCGACCTTCTGCCCTCGGCCATCTTCGCGGCCACGCTCGCCGGCGCGTGCGTGGGATTCCTCTGGTTCAACTCCTACCCGGCCGACATCTTCATGGGCGACACCGGCTCGCTGGCCCTCGGCATGGCGCTGGGCTGCTTGGCCGTGGTCACCAAGACCGAGTTCGTGTCCCTCATCATCGGCGGCCTGTTCGTGGCCGAGGCGCTCTCGGTCATGATCCAGGTGCTCTACTACAAGAAGACGAAGAAGCGCATCTTCCTCATGGCGCCTCTGCACCACCACTTCGAGAAGAAGGGCTGGTCGGAGACGAAGGTGGTCGTGCGCTTCTGGATCGTGTCCGGCGTGCTGGCCGCGCTCGGCTTCAGCCTCTACTTCGCCGGCTCGCTTCTGGGCTAGGGGAGGGGTGCTGCCATGGACGTGCGCGATCATCGTGAGATGCTGCCCGGCCGCAAGGCCGCCCCTGCGCGCCTCGGGCGCGTGCTCGTGCTGGGGCTGGGGAAGTCCGGGCGCGCCTGCGCCGACTACCTGAGGCCGCTCATCGGCACCCGCGTGGAGTCGCTGGCCGTGGCCGCCGGCGCCCCGAGCGAGGCTGCGCTCGCCTGGGCCGAGGCGGCCCGGGCCGACGGCGCCCGCGTGGAGTTCGACCACGAGGCCATCGAGGGCGCCTATGACCTGTGCATCGCGAGCCCGGGCATCTCCGAGCGCTCCGCGTTCTACCGAAGCGCCGCGGAGGCGAGCGCCGAGGTGGTGAGCGAGGTGGAGTTCGCCTGGCGCGAGAGCGCCGCCGACGCGCGCTGGGCGGCCGTCACCGGCACCAACGGCAAGACCACCACCACGGCGATGATCGCGCACCTGCTGCGCGGAGCCGGCCTGGCCGCGGATGCCGTGGGCAACATCGGCGACACGTGCATCGAGGCCGTGGCCGCGGGCGCGACGGACGTCTACGTGGCCGAGACCTCCTCCTACCAGCTGGCCTCCACGCGCGACTTCGCCCCGAACGTCGCCGTGGTGCTCAACGTCACCCCCGATCACCTCGCGTGGCACGGCAGCCTTGAGGCCTACGCCGACGCCAAGTGGAAGGTGCTCGCCAACCTGGATCGCGTGCCCGGCGCCGTGGCCGTGCTCGACGCCGTGGACGACGCGGTGCGCGAGCGCGTGCGCGCCCTGCGCGCCCAGGACGCCGCCGAGCGCGGCTTCGCCTACGTGCCCCTGGGCACCGCGCGCGGGCTGGGCTTCGACATGCGCGCGGCCTGCGGGTCCGACAACGCCGCCTTCGTGGCGGACGACGGCGTGCTCACCGTGGCCCTCGCGGGCGTTGAGCACCGCCTCTGCCGCGCCGAGGACCTCCAGGTGCGGGGCGAGCACAACCAGGCCAACGCCCTGGCCGCCGCCGCGGCCGCCCTCGCGCTCGGCGCGCCGGCGGGGGCCGTGGCCGAGGGCCTGGCCTCCTTCGCGGCCCTCGAGCACCGTATCGAGCCCTGCGGCTCGGTGGCGGGCGTCGCGTGCTACAACGACTCCAAGGCCACCAACGTCAACTCCACCTGCTATGCTCTCGAAAGCAT
>CANSQW010000281.1 GCA_947649215.1 uncultured bacterium
GGCATCCGATGAGCCGGGGCCCTCATGCGCTCGGGGGAGAAAGCGAGGCGCCCCGGCTTCCCAGGAGGGAAGACCGGGGCGCCTGCGCCTCTGGTGCCTGAAAGCGCGTTAGTCGGCGACCTCCACCAGCTCCAGCTCGAAGTTGAGCGCCTTGCCCGCCAGCGGATGGTTGAAGTCGAAGGTGGCCACGCCGTTCTCGACGGCCTTCACCTGCACCGGCACGGGGCTCCCGTCGGGGCCGTGCATGTAGATGACGCCGCCCACGGGCAGCTCGTCGGCGTTGGGGATGTTCTCCAGCGGAACCTCCTGGATGAGGTCCTCGCGCACCTCGCCGTAGGCGTCGGCCGGCTCGATGTGGATGGTCTTCTTGTCGCCGACGGCCATGTCCTTCACGCCCTCGTCGAAGCCGGGGATCACGTCGCCGGCCATGCACACGAACTCGATGGGCTCGCCGTGGTCGTAGGAGGAGTCGAACTTCTCCCCGTCGTCCAGCGTGCCCGTGTAGTGGATCTTGACCTTCTTGCCCTCGTTGCTCATCGGAAGGCTCCTTTCGTCATTGTGCCATAGCCTGCCAGTCTAGCCCAAGCAGGCGCCCCGGGCGCCTGCGGTCGCAAACCTGCTCCAACTTGTCATCAAGCGGCGTCCTCGCCCCCGGGGATGGGGGGCGAGGGCTGCTGGGCGTGGGAGGGGGTCCGGCGCGCGGCTAGGCCTCGCGCTCCGCCTCAGCCACGTCGGCCAGGGTGATGCGCGAGGCCACCAGGCTGGCAAGCGGCGTGAGGTAGGCGCGCTCGTCCTCGGCGAGCCCTGCCGCGGCCAGGCTCATCACCTCGTCGGCCAGCTCGGAGACGGGGTGGCGGTACAAGTAGCCGTCGTAGCCGCTCTTCATGAGCGACGCCTTTCCGGCGGCGATGTCCTCTTCGGTCACGCTGCCGAAGAGCCCTTCGAGCGCATCCAGGTTCTCGGCGTTGTAGAACAGCCCCTTGATCAGGGCCGCGTAGGCAATCACGTAGGGCACCGGCATGGCGTCGGCCGGGCGTATCTCCACATAGGTCTTGAGGCGCACGTCGGTGAAGAACATCGACAGCGCGTGCTCCACCTGCGCGCGGGTCATGGGCGTCTCCGCGTAGATCTCGCCGAAGGTGCGGTCGGTGTAGCACCACTGCTCGGAGTCGCAGGCCACCAAGATGGCCGGCGTGTCCAGCACGTAGGCGGCGTAGTCGCGCAGGGTGAAGCCGGGATCCATGATGCCGGGCACCACGCCGCAGCGGTCGGGGTCGCACTTCTCCCAGATCTCCGTGCGCACCAGCTGGTGCTCACGCGGCGCGTCCTCGAACACGGGGGAGTTGTCGCAGATGAGCGACAGCAGCGGCACCAGGGCGAAGGCCAGGCGCATCTTGCGCAGGCAGTCGTCGGCCGACGAGTAGTCGATGGACACCTGGGTGGACGCGCTGCCGCGCATCATGCAGATGCCGTACTTGCCGATGGAGCCCAGGTACATGTTCATCAGCTTGTAGCGCCGCTTGGGGATGAGCTCCAGGTCCACGGCGCGCGCGGTGGGGTGATAGCCCGGGGTGAGCACCTGGGTGTCCACCGGGTCGAGGCGCGCGGCCAGCGTGCGCTCGAAGGCGGTGAAGCAGGCCTCGGCGTCGGAGAGGCGCGCGAAGGGGCCGGCCGAGAGCTCCACCTGGGCGGCGGGCTCGATGGTCACGGCCTCGCCGGGGCGCGCCACGCCCAGAAGGTCGCCCTCGGGGTCGCGCGTGGCCTCCGGGTAGTCGGCCAGCAGCTGCTCGAGCAGCCAGCGCACGCCGTTCTCCTCGCGGTAGGAGACCGGGGATCCGTCGGCGCGCACGAGCGTGTGCTCTAGCTCGATGCCCAGCTGCTCGCAGGACTCCTTGATCCCTCCCTCGAAGTAGGCCACGATGGCGTCGAGGTTCGCCTCGCGAGCCGGTTGGTCGTTCTTGGTCATCGCTTACTCCAAACTCCGTCGTTTTTCACGCGAAATGCCCCGTGGTTTGCTTACAATGTTCGCTTGGTCGGCGCCCATGGTATCACTGGCATGGCCGAGGGGCGCCCAGGTAGCGAAAACGAGGGCAGATCGTGGAATTCCGCAACGCGTTCATCATCGCCGGCGCCGTCCCGGGGCCGTGCCTCCGACGACGTTCCTAGCGCCGCCGCCTTCGCGCGCCCTTTCATTTCCGCAACTTCTCGGCGTCGTTTGGCAGCGACGCCGTCTACTTGACTAGCATGGCAGAGGCTTCTCGCCGAAGCACCGAAGGGAAGAGAGCGACTCATGACCCTGAGAGCAGGCGTGGTGGGCGCAGCCGGATTCGCGGGCATCGAGCTCGTGAGGCTGCTTCTGGCCCATCCGGAATTCACCTTGGCCGCCGTCACCTCCGACGCGCTGGCCGGCCGTCCCGTCGCCGAGGTCTACCCGGCCTTCCGCGGCGCCACCGACCTGGCCTTCTCCGCTCACGACCAGGCTGACCTGGGGATGTGCGACGTGGTGTTCTTGGCGGTGCCCCACACCGCGGCCCTGGCCCAGGCGCCGGCCCTGCTGGCCCAGGGCGTCACCGTCATCGACCTGTCCGCCGACTTCCGGCTGAAGGACCCGGCCGTCTACGAGGCCTGGTACCAGACGCCCCACACGGCCGCCGACCTGCTGGCCGAGGCGGCCTTCGGGCTGCCTGAGCTCACCGGCGACGAGCTGGCCCGGGCCGCAGCCGCCCACGCGCGCGGCGAGGCGGTGCTCGTGGGCTGCGCCGGCTGC
>CANSQW010000282.1 GCA_947649215.1 uncultured bacterium
ATTCCCGCCCCGTCCTTACCACGCTTGCAAGATCCTCTCTCATCCAGGGAACCTTCCGAAGGGAGGATCTACCATGGCGCACCTGCGTCCCGATGCCCCTTTGCCTGAAACCCGCCTCGTCGGCCCGAGGGGAAGCCTTGTCACCGTGGGGGAGGCCCTCTGCTCCTGCGATCCGGAGGAGCTGTGCTGCGCCGTCCTGCGCTACCAGGCCGGCTGGTCGGCCGACCCTGAGCGCCTGGGCGCTCGGCGCCTGCGGCCCCTTGTCTCCCGCGTGCGCGCGGCCCTGCGCTCCATGGACGCCCTGCGCGTCCGGAGGGCCGTCGCCCCCGGCGGGCAGGTGGTGCTGCCGCTCGAGTCGTTTCGCTCCCTGGGCCCGCCGGGCTCCCTTGCGCGGCGCATGGGAGCCACGCAGGTTCCCCTGGTGTCGGCTGCGGGCGCCGCCAGCGCGCTCGCAGCCTGCGGCGGCCCGGCGTGGGGCGCCCTGCCACCTGGCGCCCTGCAGGTGCTGGAGGGTCTCGGCCCCGATGTCCCCTGGGCGCCCGCCGCCCTGGAGGCGAGCCTGCGCGCTTGGGGCGACGAGGCCTGGGAGCAGGTGCTCGCGCGGCCCCTCTGGGTGCCGCGCGCCCAGTCGGCCGACGATGCGCTGCAGGTGGCTGCCGCCCTGTTCTGGGCCCTCACGCGCCGAGGGTTCTCCCCGCGGGCCGCCCCGTCGCCCGCATTGCGCCGGGCGCCCTCCGCTCCCGCGTGCCGGTCTCCTGCGGCGGCGGGCGACGCGTGGCTTCGCCTGCTCAACTACAACGCCTGGGTGAGCCTGCTTGGCGCCCAGGTCGAATCCGCCCGACTTCTGGAGGTGCTCTGATATGACGTACGACTGCACTTGCGTTCCCAGCTGGCCGGCTGCCCTTGCCCCCGGCCATCCCGACTGGCTGCTCGGCTCCTGCCCCTGCGAGTCGCTTATCGGCCAGGTGGTTCTCACCGACGTCCTGCTCGACCTGATCGCCGACGAGGAGGGGCTCGTCCTGCTGGCTGATGTCCTGCGCGTCTTGGACGAGGCCTAGGCTGCGGTTTCGGGCGGGCGCCCTCAGGGGCGCCCGCCCGGCTGGGGCGCCCCCTGGCTCTCGGCAGGGGATTGGCGTACCATGGCGGCATGCCCCGACGTCGTGCGAGGAGGTGTGGATCGTGGTCACGGTGAGAGACGTGCTGAACCTGGGGATCTTCGAGGACATCTGGCTGGCCGCGCCCTGCGAGGGCCACGAGAAGCGCCTGGTCACCGGAGCGGGCATCCTCGACTTCGAGCCGTTCTGGGGAGACTACGACTCCTTCACCCCCGGGGAGTTCATCTTCACCTCGCTCGGCTTCGCCCAGCGCGACCCCGACCTGGCCGACCAGGCCGTCAAGGCCATGATAGAGCGCGACGTCGCGGCCCTTGTCATCAAGCCGGTGGCCATGGACGCCATCAGCGCGGAGGCTGCCGAGCTCAGCACCGCTCGCGGCGTGCCCGTGTTCTTCTACGAAGGGCACTTCGTCGAGCGGCTCATGGCCGCCGTCCTCGCCCTGGTGGCCGAAGATCAGGCCCAGTCCCAGCGCGACGCGCTCATCGACGCGCTGCTTGCCCCGCGAGGCGACGCGGACGTGCGCGAGGGCCTCTTCGAGGTGGCGCGCACCACCGGCGCTACGGTGCAGTGCCTGGCGGCCCGCCCCTTGGCGCCTGACGGCTGCATGCTCTCGGCGCTCCAGGGCGAGCTCGGCGCGCTGCTCTACGACTTCCAGCGCGATCAGGCAAGCGTCGTCCAGGCCTGCGTCGTGCGCTACCGCGACCAGCTGCTGGCTTTCGTCTCCTACGACCGGCCGCCCCGCGGCGCTATCGCCCGGTCCGAGGCCGACCTGGTAGCTCGCATCGAGGCGGCCGGCCGCCTGCGCTGCGGCGTCAGCCAGGAGGTCTCCCTCGGCCAGGGCGACCTGGCCATTCGCCAGGCGCGCACGGCCCTCGACGCCGCCTGCGACCAGGGAAGGCCGGTCGTCCGCTGGGCGAGCCTGGGCCTGGGGGCCTTTCGCGCCGCGGCGTCGGCCGACCGCCTCTTCGCCGGAACGGCGCAGCTCTACCGATCGCTTCTCGACGAGTACGACGGGGCCCACGGCACCGAGCTGGCTGCCACGGCCCGTGCCTACGCCGCGTCCTTCGGCGAGGTGCGTGCCACGGCCGAGGCGCTCTACCAGCATCCCAACACGGTGCGCTACCGCCTGCGGCGCATCCGCGAGGAGCTGGCCATGCCCGACCTGTCCGACAAGGAGCTGGCTGCCCTGCTCGTGCTGGCCTATTCAATGACCGACTAGCTCACTGTTATTTGTGCAATAGCACAAACGGTGGTGCATGAGGTTCGTCGTCGCCTCTAAGGATGTGCTCGCGAACGGGCGGTAACCTCTTCGTCGTCGATCAGCCAAGACGAGAGGAGAGTTCCCGATGCTCAACGAAAAGGCCCTCAAGATCCTTACCACCCTGTCGGAGCCCGATGCCGCCTACTGCCATAAGCTGGCGCGCCACTTCGCCAACATGGGCATCTCCCCGGACAAGGCCAGCAGCGCCGTGTGCTCGCTGGTCGAGGCCGACGCCATTCCCGAGGCCGGCGTGACCAAGTGGGCCGGCTCCGTCGCCTCGCCCCAGGTCTCCGCGCAGGCTTCCGCGGCCGAGACGCTGGACGAGGTGGCCTATGCCTAGCGGCCGACGAGGCCGGCGCCCGCAGGGC
>CANSQW010000283.1 GCA_947649215.1 uncultured bacterium
ACGCTTGGACGCGCGGTCGACCAGCGCTCCCCGCAGCGCGTCCACCACGTTCACGCGGCTCGCGCGGAGGGCGGGCACCGTCGCCGACACCAGCACCGTGACCAGGGTGAACGCCGCAGACGCCCCGAGCGCCCAGGGCGCCACCTTCACCGGGAAGCCCACCTCAGCCGCGCCGAACACCTGCGCGATCATCGGACCGATCAGCGCAAACGTCACCGCGCAGCCGACAAGGCCCACGGCAAGGCCGAGCGGGATGCCGGCCAGCGCCACGGCGCCCGCCTCCAGGAGCACCGCGCGACGCAGCTGGCGCTTCGACGCGCCGATGGACGCCAGCAGCCCGAACTGCCGCATGCGCTCGGCCACCGAGATGGCGAAGGCGTTGTAGATGAGCGACACGCACGCCACGGCGATGACCACGGCCAGCACGGTCGCGATGGCGAAGAACGTCTCCCAGACGGCGCCCTCCGAGCGCACGCCCATGTAGCGCAGCATCGCCAGGTGCAAGACCACGTCAGCGTCGGGAAACACCGCCTTCGCGCGCTCCTCGACCTCCTTGGTGCTGTCCACGTCGGGAAGGGTGACGTACGCGCTCGCCGCGCCGTCGCCCCCGATTCCGCCGACGAAGCCCGTCATGCCCGCGCCGTTGGAGGCGACGTAGGTGGAGCGGTCGTAGAAGCCCGTCACGGTGAAGGTGCGCTCCTCGGCGTTCACGAGCTCCTCGTCGAACGAACCGTCCCCCACATCGCCCAGATAGCCGTGGGACGAGTCGAGCTTCGTGCCGTCTGCGATCACCTTCCTGTCCACATCGGAGGTGTCCACGTCATAGGGCACGGACACCGAGAGGCTCTCAATGGCGGCCGCGTCCTTCCCCGGCTTGGCCCGCGCGACGCGCTCGCCCACGGGCAGCGTGATGGTGTCGCCCACCTCCAGGCCGCCGGAGGTGCGCCACGTCGCGGACAAGAGGATCTCATCAGCCGCCTCGGGCAGGCGTCCCTCGCTCGGCCGCACGGCGCAGAGCTTCCCCACATCACCGGTGAAGCCCCGCAGCACGAGGTAGCTGCCGTGGACGTTGCGCTGCTTCTCCGTCAGCTGGCCGAAACCGAGGTCCTGGAGCACCACGGCCTCCGTGACCTCGCCCGACGCCAGGCCCGCCGCCAGCTCGGCGTCGAGCTGCGCCGGATCATCGGAGCTGGCCTCCGCCATCCAGGTGCCCGAGAGGTGACCCTCGGCTTCGTAGAGCATCGACTGGAGCGAGGTGTAGGTGGTGAGCACCGCGGTCAGGAGCGCCGCCGCCAAGGCGACGCCCGCCACGGTCACGAGCGTGCGCACGCGATTGGCCGCGAGCGAGCGCAGAGTGAAGCGGGTCATGGCGCCGCTCATCGCCGGATCCTCTCGTCACGCACGATGCGGCCGTCCTCGATGGCGATGATGCGGTCGGCGGTGAGCGCGATCTCCTCGTCATGGGTGATGACGACAAGCGTCTGGCCCAGGTCGCGGTTGGACTCGCGCAGAAGCGCCATGATATCGCGGGAGTTGTGCGTGTCGAGGTTGCCGGTCGGCTCGTCGGCGAGCACCACGGCCGGCGCGTTCATGAGCGCGCGCCCGATGGCCACGCGCTGCTGCTGGCCGCCGGAGAGCTGGCTGGGCAGGTGCCCCTCGCGCCCGCGCAGGCCCAGCTTGTCGAGCAGCCCGTAGAGCCGCCCCTCGTTCACCGGCCGCCCGTCGAGGGCCACCGGCAGCGTCATGTTCTCCACCACGTTGAGCACCGGCACGAGGTTGTAGAACTGGTAGACGAGCCCCACCTCACGGCGGCGAAACACCGCCAGCTCCTCGTCAGAGCGCGCGTACACGTCGACGCCGTTCAGCAGCACGTGGCCCGACGTGGGCCGGTCCACGCCGCCCATGAGGTGCAGAAGCGTCGACTTGCCCGACCCCGACGATCCCACGATGGCGACGAACTCGCCCTCCGCGACGGAGAACGACACGTCGTCGAGGGCGCGCGTGGCCGCCGTTCCCTCCCCGTAGACCTTCGTCAGGTGGCTGACGGTCAGGATGTCCATGGCATCCGCCTTTCCTTACCTTGGCTTGCAGTTCGAAGACGAGTATGCCCAACCGCCCTTTCCCGCCCGTGACCAGCGCATTACGGAATCGTAATGCACCGCGCAAGGCAGCCCCCTCCGTCCCGGCGCCTCCTCGATGAGGCGCCGGCGGGGGCGGAAAACGATCGCAGGACCGCGCTACACCACGAGCTTCGGGAAGCTGACGGTGAAGCGCGCGCCGCCCTGCTCGCCGTTGGCTGCGCGCAAGGTGCCGCCCTGGGCCGACACGAGCGCCTGGGCGAGCGCGAGCCCGATGCCGAAGCCGCCGGGCGTGCGCATCCCGGCCTCCTCGGCCGCCTCGCCGGCACCTTGGGCGCGCCCGCGGTAGAAGCGCTCGAACAGGTGCGGCAGGTCCTCCGGCGCGATGCCCGGCCCCGTGTCGCTCACCACGATGGACGTGGCCAGCGCGTCCTCGGATACGCGCACGCTCACCGTGCCGCCCGCCGGCGTGTGCTCCATGCAGTTCTTCACGATGTTCTCGACCGCCTCGGCCGTCCAGCGGGCGTCGCCCTCGAACGTGGCCGCCTCGTCCAGGTCCATCGCGAGCGCCACATCGTGCAGGTCCATCGCGGTGGCCAGCGGCCCCACGGCCCGGCGCGCCACCGCGGCGGCCGCCACGGGCC
>CANSQW010000284.1 GCA_947649215.1 uncultured bacterium
TAGCGGTCTTGCCGGTCTGGCGGTCGCCGATGATGAGCTCGCGCTGGCCGCGGCCAATCGGGATCATCGAGTCAATGGCCAGGATGCCGGTCTGCATGGGCTCGTGCACCGGCTTGCGCGAGGTCACGCCAGGAGCCTTGAACTCCACGGGGCGGTAGCCCTCGGGAGTGATGGGGCCCTTGCCGTCCACGGGCATGCCGAGCGGGTTCACGACGCGGCCGAGCAGGCTCTTGCCCGCCGGAACCTCGACGATGCGACCGGTCGTGCGGACCTGGTCGTTTTCACGAATTGCGGTGACGTCACCGAGGAGCACGGCGCCGACCTCGTCTTCCTCGAGGTTCTGGGCCAGGCCGTAGACGGTCTTGCCCTCCTTGCTGACGAACTCGAGCAGCTCGCCCGCCATGGCGTCGCGCAGGCCGTCGACGCGCGCGATGCCGTCGCCGACCTGGATGACCGTGCCGACCTCGCGAGACTCGACGCTGACGTTCAGCGCCTCGAGCTGCTTGCGCAGGGCATCGTCAATGGACTTAGCGGTGATTTCAGTCACTAGCATTCACCTCCATCTGAAGTATCTTTGAGCACCTGGCGCGCGTTGGTGAGCTGGGAGACCATGCTCGCGTCGATGCGCTTGCCGTTGGCGCTCATGATGATGCCGCCCAAAATAGACTTGTCGATGCGCTCGCGCAGAACGATCTTCTTGCCCAAATCGGCTTCGGCTTTGCGGGTAATAAGGGTGCGCAGGTTGTCGTCGAGGGCGACGGCCGTCGTGACGTCCACCACGCAGAGGTCGAGCTTGGAGCTGAGCTCCTCGCCGTAGGCCTCGTAGACGCGGGGAAGCAGACTCGCGTTGCCGCGCTCGGCCATAACGGCCATGACCTCGGTGAACACCGGGTTGCAGTCAGCGAAGACGGCCTTGGCCAGGTCGTGGCGCTGCTGCGGGGTGTAGTCGAGGTTGGAGAGCGCCTGGGAAAGATCCATGTCCGCGTTCATGACGCGCAGGATCTCCTCCATCTGGTCGCGGACCTCCATCACGGCGTCCTGGCCGCCGGCCCCGTTCGCGCTGTCGAACATGACGGCGGCGTAGGTGGCGACTTCCTCTTTGACGACGAGGCGATTAGTTGGCATTGAAACTACCTGCCTCGCTCACGTAGCGCTCGATGATCTTGCGGTGCTCGCCCTCGGTGAGGTCCTCGCCGATGAGCTTGGCCGCCACGTCGACGGAGATGTCGACGACCGAGCCCTGAAGATCGGCCACGGCCTGCTTCTTCTCGGCCTCGATGGCAACCTTCGCCTTGGCGATCATGTCCTCAGCCTCGGACTGGGCCTTGGCGCTGATGTCCGCCTTCACCGCCTCGCCCGTGGCACGGGCGTCGGAGATGATCTGGGCGGCCTGGGCCTTGGCGTCAGCGAGCTGCTGCTTGTACTCCTGGAGCACGCGTTCGCTCTCGATCTGAGCTTTCTCAGACTTCTTCAGTGCTTCTCTGATGGTGTTCTCACGCTTCTCGAGCATGGCGTTGAACATCGGCCAGCCGAACTTGGCGAGAATGACCCACAGAAGGATGAAGGCGACGAGCATCGGTACGAACTCGATGGGGTCGGGAAGGATGGCGGCGATGCCACCTCCCTCTTCCCCTTCGCTTGCGAACGCGAGCGCAGGGAAAGCGGTGCTGACGAACAGCGTGCTCACGCCGATGCCCGCCACCGCCTTATTCGCTCTTGCTTTCACGTACCTACCTCCTTCTAGCCTCAATGGCCTGGATAAAACCGGACAGACCAGAAACTAGACGATGAAGCAGGTAACGAAGCCGATGAGGGCGAGGGCCTCGGCCAGAGCGGCGCCGATGATGAAGTTGGTGAACAGACGACCCTGCACCTCGGGCTGGCGGGCGGAGCCGACGCAGCAGCCGTAGCAGGCCAGGCCGATGCCCAGGCCGGGGCCGAGGGTGCCAAGGCCGTAGCCGATGACCTTCAGAGCAGAGAGTACGAGTTCGATTTCCACAATGTCCTCCTTTTACCGTTTTTGAGCCTGTTTCTCAAAAACAACAACAGTATGGTCAACCGGATCCGTGGATAGAGCCGGGAAAACCCTTGCGGGGAGCGGCCAGGCGGCCGCGGAAGGTAGCGCCGAAGCGCCGGGGCCTCCTAGTGAGAGGAGGTAGCGCCCTGGATGTACACGGCGGAGAGCACCGTGAACACGTAGGCCTGGATGAAGGCCACGAGGCACTCGAGCGCGTACATGACGAGCAGCAGCGCGAACCACGCGACCGACGTGGCCGCCAGGGGCATGGCCGCGGGGATGCCGCAGGAGATGAAGATGGACGTGGCCAGGGCGAAGATGCCGAGCACCATGTGGCCGGCGAACATGTTGCCGTAGAGTCGCACGGCCAGGGTCAGCCAGCGCAGCACGAGCGAGATGAACTCGAAGAACCAGATGACCGGCACCATGGGGGCGGGCAGGCCGGACGGCGCGATGGCCTTGATGTAGCCGAGCCCGCCGTGCGCCTTGATGCCGCACCAGTTGAAGTAGATAAACGAGATGGTGGCCAGCGCCCAGGTGACCGAGATGGTGCCCGTGGGGGTCATGCAGCCGGGGATGAGGCCCACGAAGTTGGAGATGAGGATGAAGAAGAAGAGCGTCGCGAGGAAGGGCACGTGCTTCTTGTAGCCGTGGCCGATGATGCCCTCGCCCATGTCGTTGCGCACGAACTGGTAGCCGTA
>CANSQW010000285.1 GCA_947649215.1 uncultured bacterium
GTCGCCGCCGCGGTCATCTGCTTCACGCCGTCGCTGCGCCGCCCCGGCCCCATCGCGCTCGCCTCGGCGCTCGCCATCCTGGCCATCCTCTGCAAGCGCGTCCAGATCCTCGTCGGCGGCTTCCAGATCGCCAACCTGGCTGACTACGCCGCCGCCTCTGGCCCCATGACCGTGACCAACTGGGAGTCCGGCCTGGCCGCCGCCTACCAGGGCATGGTCTACTGGCCGGCCCCCATCGAGTGGGGCGTGTGCCTGGGCGTGGTGGCCCTCGCCGTCCTCGTGTTCCTTCTGGGCGTGAAGTTCCTGCCGCTGCGCCCGCAGGACTAGCCAGCCTCTCCGCGGCGGCGCCTCTCTCCCTCCACGCCGCCGCTCGTCTTCTTGGCGCTCCGTGCGCCCATGCCAGGATGGCCCGCCTCCCCGGCGGGCCATCCTGCGTTCTGTGGCCTTGCGCAGAACTTCTGCCCCAATTGGCCAAAAACGTTGTTTTGACGACAGAAATCGACCCTCGTGAGTTGCTTTCTCGCGCCGCCCGCTTCCTTGCGTGGTATCCCACAGCGCGCGACCTGGGGTTTTGCCAGCCCTTCCTCGCCGTGTCCGGTCGGCTTGTCGTCAAACCGTCGATTTTGGCCAACTTGCGTCCGATTCTTGCGCGCGGCATCCTCCGCGGGGGGGGCTCGAGCGTTGCGCCGCTTCGCGGAGAGGGGGCGGGCCGCTCACCCCGCTCGCGGGCGGTCTTGCCTGCCGCGCGAAGTCGTGGGCGCAGGGGAGGGCCGACGCGTTTATAATCGCCCAGTTAGCGAATGGTCGTTTCGGCGGTGACACGGGCGCACGGAGGCGCGCGTTCCCGCCTGGGGATTCGAGAAGGGGATACTATGGAAACGAATTCTCCCGCCCGTGCCAGCTGGTCTGGCAAGTGGGCGTTCATCTTGGCTGCGGCCGCCTCGGCGGTGGGCCTCGGCAACATGTGGCGCTTCCCGTACCTGGCTGCCAAGTACGGCGGAGGCACCTTCCTCTTCACCTACCTGGTGCTCGTGTTCACCTTTGGCGTGTCGCTGCTGCTGCTCGAAACGGCGCTCGGCCGCAAGACGGGGCAGTCTGCCATCGGCGCGTTCAAGAGCCTTGGTAAGAAGTACGCCTTCATCGGCGTACTCGCCTCTGCGGTGCCCTTCATCATCACGCCGTACTACTGCATCATCGGCGGCTGGGTGACCAAGTACACGGCGGCCTACCTGGTGAACGGCCCGGAGGCCCTCGCTGATGGCGGCGACTTCTTCGGCGGCTTCATCACCTCGAGCTTCGAGAGCTATATCTGGATGCTTGTGTTCATGGCCATCGTGTTCGTTGTCGTGGCGCTCGGCGTGAAGGGCGGCATCGAGAAGGCCAACTTGTTCATGATGCCCGCGCTCATCGTCATGGCCGTCGGCATCGCGCTCTACACGCTTACCATGCCCGGTGCGGTGGAGGGCGCGCTGTACTACCTGACGCCGGACTTCAGCAAGTTCTCGCCCGAGCTGGTCATCGGCGCGCTGGGCCAGATGTTCTACAGCCTGTCGCTGGCCATGGGCATCATGATCACCTACGGCTCCTACATGCGCAAGCAGGACAGCCTCACCTCCTCGGTGGTGCGCATCGGCGGTTTCGATTTGGGCGTGTCCTTCATCGCCGGCCTGCTCATTGTGTCCGCGGCCTTCGTGGCCATGGGCTCCGGTGACGCCGTGGCCGCCAAGGCCGGCCCCTCCCTCATGTTCGTGACGCTGCCCACGGTGTTCGTCGACATGGGCGGCATGGCCACCATCATCGGCTTCTTGTTCTTCCTGCTGGTGCTGTTCGCGGCGCTGACGAGCGCCATCTCCCTCGTGGAGACCCTCGTCTCCATCGTGCACGACGGCCTGCAGTGCTCCCGCGGGAAGGCCCTCGGCATCGTGATCGCGTTCGTGGTCATCGCCGGTGCTATCATCAACGCTGGCTACAACGTGGCCTCCTTCATCGAGCCGCTCGGGGCCGGCAGCTCCATGCTCGACTTCGCCGACTTCATCTCCAACTCGGTGCTCATGCCCATCGTGGCGCTGCTCACCTGCGTGTTCGTCGGCTGGATCATCAAGCCTCAGGCCATCATCGACGAGGTGCGCGTCTCCTCGAAGTTCGCGTTGGCCGGCCCGTGGACCGTCATGATCAAGTACGTCGCGCCGGTGCTCGTGGTGGTCATCCTCGTGGCCTACGTGGCCGCGCAGTTCGGACTCTTCTCCATGTAGCGCGCCGCGCTGTCTCTGCTTTCTCCGGGAAGGGCGCCCTCGTCGGGCGCTCTTCCTCTGTTTTACGGTAGGATTCTCTCCAGAAGGTAACTCGACGCAAGCGAAGGATTCCCATGGCACTCTCAATCGGCATCGTCGGCCTGCCCAACGTAGGCAAGTCCACCCTGTTTACCGCGCTCACCAACAAGGGCGGCCTGGCGGCCAACTACCCCTTCGCCACCATCGAGCCCAACGTGGGCATCGTGCCGGTGCCCGACGCGCGGCTTGATGCGCTGGCGGCCATCGACCACCCGGCCAAGATCGTCCCGGCCACGGTGGAGTTCGTGGACATCGCCGGTCTGGTGGCCGGCGCGAGCCAGGGGGAGGGCCTGGGCAACCAGTTCCTCGCCAACATCCGCGAGACTGACGCCATCGCCGAGGTGGTGCGCTTCTTCGGCGACCCGGACGTGACCCACGTGG
>CANSQW010000286.1 GCA_947649215.1 uncultured bacterium
CCCATCGAGGTGACCGTGCGCGGCTTCGAGCTGTCGCTGCGCAAGGACGAGGCCCAGCAGGTACTGGTCTCCTAGCCCCCACGCGGACGGCTGGCTGCACGTCGGGGCACGAAGGCAGGGCGTCTTGGCTGACGATGCCTGCGTTCCGAGGCGCTGGGGCCTGGCCCTTGCCCGCTCTCGCCCGCGATGCGACGCAGGTCGCGAAACGCGTCGCGACGGGTTGCGGGGCGGGTGTGCCACGGGTTCTGGGCTCGGGCATTCCGGGGCTACGCGGCGTTGGGCCACAGGGGCTCGGGTGCGCTGGGCTGCGCGGTGCTGCTCGGCGCGGATTGCTCTTGGCTTGGCTTGGCTGAGGCGGCCGAAGGCCTGTTCGGTGAAGGGTTGTTGCACTTTTGGCCGCGAGGCTTCCCAGAGGGGCTCGACGGGCCGCACGCGCAGAGGCGCATTTTTTTGAGGTTGCAGTTAGTGTCGGTTAACTTGAACCGCGCTGACGCGAGAGACACGAGAGAGACGGAAGGCAGATCATGGGAATCAACATCGCGCTTGCCGGCAATCCCAACTGCGGCAAGACGACCATGTTCAACGAGCTCACGGGGGCCAACCAGTATGTTGGCAACTGGCCCGGCGTGACCGTTGAGAAAAAAGAGGGCAAGTACACCCGCGACAAGGACGTGACCGTCACGGACCTGCCGGGAGTGTACTCGCTCTCGCCCTATACCCCCGAGGAGATCGTCACGCGTGACTACCTGATGAGCGGGCAGCCCGACGTGGTGGTCAACCTGGTGGACGCCACCAACCTGGAGCGCAATCTGTACCTGACCACGCAGATCCTCGACTTGGGCCTGCCGGTGGTCGTCGCGCTCAACATGATGGACCTGGTGCGCAAGAACGGCGATGAGATCGACGTGGAGGGGCTTTCGCAGCGCCTGGGCTGCCCTGTCGTCGAGACCACCGCGCTCAAGGGGCGGGGCGTCGAGGAGCTCATCGCGAAGGCGGTCGAGGCGGCCAAGGCGCGCCAGCCCGCCGTTCCCGATCTGCGCTTCTCCGACGATGCCGAGACGGCGCTCGCGCAGATAACCGGTCTGCTGAGCGGCCGTGTCGAGCCGGCTCAGACGCGATGGTTCGCCATCAAGCTGCTGGAAGGCGAGGAGCTGACCGTCAACGCGCTCGGCCTGCCGGCGGACGATCTGGCGCGCGTCGATGCCATCCGCGAGGTGCTTGAGGAGGCTGAGGACGATGACGCCGAGTCCATCGTCACCAACGAGCGCTACGACAACATCGGCGAGGTGTGCGCCGCATGCGTCAAAAAGTCGCCTAAGGCCCTGACCACCACCCAGAAGATCGACCGCGTGGTGACCAGCCGCGTCCTCGGCCTGCCCATCTTCGTGGTGATCATGTTCCTCGTGTACTACATCTCGGTGTCCACGGTAGGCACGCTCGTGACCGACTGGGCCAACGACGGCCTGTTCGGCGACGGCTGGCACTACGCCGGCGCGGAGCAGTATGAGGCGGCGGTCGAGGAGTTCGAGGGCATCCTGGAGACCGATGCGGGCGTGGCGGCCTTCGAGGCTGGTACCCTCGAGGAGCCTGACCCGGCCGACTATGGCGTCTATGTGCCCGGCGTGCCCGCAGCGGTGGGCGGCTGGCTCGAGGCCGTCGATGCCGCGCCTTGGATCCAGTCGCTCATCCTAGACGGCATCATCGCCGGCGTGGGCTCCGTCATCGGCTTCATCCCGCAGCTGATCGTGCTGTTCATCCTGCTCGGCTTCCTGGAGGGCTGCGGCTACATGGCCCGCGTCGCCTTCATCATGGACCGCGTGTTCCGCCGCTTCGGGCTTTCGGGCAAGTCGTTCATTCCCATGCTCATCGCGAGCGGCTGCGGCGTGCCTGCGGTCATGGCCACCAAGACCATCGAGAACGAGCGCGATCGCCGCATGACCATCATGACCACCACCATGATTCCCTGCGGCGCCAAGCTCCCCATCATCGCGCTGGTCTTCGGCGCCCTGGCGGGCGGCGATTACGAGGCCACCTGGTGGGTGGCGCCCCTGTTCTACTTCCTGGGGCTGGCCGCCATCATCCTGTCCTGCATCATCCTCAAGAAGTTCAAGGCCTTCGCCGGCGAGGCGGCGCCGTTCATCATGGAGCTGCCCCAGTACCACCTGCCCACGGTGAAGAACGTGCTGCTGTCTATGTGGGAGCGCGTGCGCAGCTACGTGGTGAAGGCCGGAACCATCATCTTCCTGTCCTCGATGGTCATCTGGTTCCTGCTCAACTTCGGCTTCTACGAGGGGCAGTTCGGCCTGCTTGACCCTGAGATGGACGGCTACATCCAGTACAGCCTGATGGCCGGCCTGGGCAACCTGCTGGCGTGGGTCTTCGTGCCGCTGGGCTTCGGCACCTGGGAGTCTACCGTCACCTCCATCACGGGCCTGGTGGCCAAGGAGAACGTCGTGGCCACCGTGGGCGTCATCACCAGCCTCGGCGAGGCGGGGGAGACCGACCCCTCGTTGTGGGCCTCCTTCGCCGCCATGCTGGGCGGTGGCAGTGCCGCCATCATGGCCTTCTGCGCCTTCAACCTGCTGTGCGCTCCGTGCTTCGCGGCCATCGGCACCATTCGTCGCCAGATGATGTCGGCCAAGTGGACCTGGGCGACCATCGGCTACCTGTGCGGGTTCGCCTGGTGCGTGGGCCT
>CANSQW010000287.1 GCA_947649215.1 uncultured bacterium
CCTCGCCGCCGCCGAGGTGCACCATCTTGCCGGCGTCCTCCTCCATGTGGATGCGCGTGATGCCCACGTGGGCCACATACCCGTCCTCGGTGCGGGTGACGTTGCCGCGCGACTCGCCGACGGCCACGCCGTCCAGGTCGATGCGCTCGCCCGCCGCCGGGCCGTCCACGTCCAGGTCCAGGTGCCCGCGCATGCAGAAGGCGACGGGCCCCTGGGTGGTCTGGAAGTTCTTCGCCATGTCGGGGTACATGTAGTTCTTGCGGTAGAACATCGAGTGCTTCTCGATGTCGCAGTTGGTGGCCAGGCCCGCCAGCACGATGGACTCGATGGCGGCGCGGTTGGGCACGGGAAGCGCCCCGGGCAGCCCCAGGCACACCGGGCAGGTGTGGGTGTTGGGGGCCGCGCCGAACTCCAGCTTGCAGCCGCAGAACATCTTCGTCTCCAGGGTGGTCAGCTCGGCGTGGATCTCCAGGCCGATGACGGCCTCCCAAGTCTCGAATACCTCTTCCAGGGTCTTCATTTACGCACCCACCTTTCCGTCGGCATAGTCGGGGGCCACGGGCGCCGGGCCGTAGACGGTCTCCAGGGCCGCTGCGGCGCGGAACATGTTCGCGTCCTTGAAAGGCGGCGCGATAAGCTGGACGCCCACGGGCAGGCCCGTGTCGGCGCCGAGGCCCACCGGCACGGACATGCCGCCGTTGCCGGCGATGTTGATGGAGATGGTGAACATGTCGCCCAGATACATCTCGGTGGGATCGCCGATCTCGCCCAGCTTGAAAGCCGTGCGCGGGGCCACCGGCGTGAGGATGCAATCCACCGACTCGTAGGCGGCGGCGTAGTCGCGAGTGATGAGGGTGCGCACCTGCTGGGCCGGGTAGTAGTACCTGTCGTAGACGCCGGCCGACAGCAAGTAACTGCCGAGCATGATGCGGCGGCGCGCTTCGGGCCCGAAGCCGCGGGCGCGGCTGGCCTCGTACTGGCTGCCCAGATCCTTGTGGCCCGGATCGCAGTAGCCGTAGCGCACCGAGTCGAAGCGGGCCAGGTTGCTGAAGGCCTCGCAGGGGCCCAGCACATAGTAGGCGCTCATGGCGGCCTGGGCGTGGGGCAGCTCCACTTCCACGAGCTCGGCGCCCATCTTCTCCAGGGCCAGGGCGGCCTCCTGGGCCTTGGCCTTCACCTCGGGGGCGAGGCCGGCGGCCTCCAGGAAGGCGGGCACAATGCCGATTCTCATGCCGCGCACCCCCTCGGCAAGGTTCGCCGTGAAGTCCACGTCGCTCGGCTGGCTCGTGCAGTCAAGCTCGTCCCGGCCGGCCAGGGCGTTCAGGGTCAGGGCGGCGTCTTCCACCGAGCGGGCGAAAGGGCCCACCTGGTCCAGCGAGCTGCCGAAGGCCACCACGCCGTAGCGCGAGACCACGCCGTAGGTGGGCTTGACGGCCACGATGCCGCAGAACGAGCCGGGCTGGCGGATGGAGCCGCCCGTGTCCGACCCGAGCGTCACCGGCACGAGGCCCGCGGCCACGGCCGCCGCGCTGCCGCCCGAGGAGCCGCCGGGCACGCGCTCGAGGTCCCACGGGTTGCGCGTGGGACCGAAGGCCGAGGTCTCGGTGGAGCTGCCGAAGGCGAACTCGTCCATGTTGAGCTTGCCGATGGGCAGCGCGCCGGCGTCGAGCGTGCGCTGGACGCAGGTGGCCGTGTAGGGCGACACGTAGTCGCGCAGCATGTTCGACGAGCAGGTGGTGCGCGTGCCCGCAAGGTTCATGTTGTCCTTGTAGCCCACCGGCACGCCGGCGAGCGGTCCCATCTCGGCCAGGCGCCCCTCGGCCACGGCTGCATCCACGCGCGCGGCGGCCTGAAGGGCCAGATCCTCGGTGACCTGGAGAAACGCATGTACCGCCTCGTCTGCGGCGGCGATGCGCTCGAAGGAGCCGCGCGCCACCTCGGCCGCGGAGAACTCCTTGGCGGCAAGCCCCGCCTGGATCTGGCCGATGGACATCTCCCCGAAGCTGCGAGCCATCAGCGATCACCTCCCTCGCCGAGAATGGACGGGATGAGGAAGCTGCCGTCCTCCTGCTTGGGCGCGTTGGCGAGCGCCTCGGCCTGGGTGAAGCCGGCACGCTCGACGTCGTCGCGCATGACGTTGGAGAGGTCGCCGATGGGATGGAAGGTAGGCTCGACGCCGTCCAGGTCGTACTCGGTGATGGGCGCGAGGCTGTCGATGATGGCGTTGAGGTCGGCCGTCATGGTGACGACCTCCTCGGCAGACAGCCCGATGCGCGCGTACTCGGCGATGCCGCGCACGTCGTGTTCGGTGAGGTGTTGGGTCATGGAGAGCTGCCCCGCTTTCGTCGGTGGATTCAACCTGCTTATGATAGCAAAGGCGCGGCGGCGCAGGCGGGCTCGGAAGCGGCCGGACGAGAATTCGCGGAAGGCGACGCACAGCAGAACGCGAACCCCTCGACGAGAGGGCGCATCCCGCCCGGCGACGGGCCGCGACGGCAACGGAGGCCCGACGGATGGCAGCCCGCGGCCGCGGGCCGTGGTAGGATGGGGCATCCGACCGAACAGGAGGCGCCCATGGCCCCAACGTCCCTACCCCTCCCCTTGCGCGCCGGCGCCGTCGCCTGCGCGCTCGGGCCTGGGGCTGATACACATATCCGGGCCCACGAGACTAAGGCGCATCGGGGAT
>CANSQW010000288.1 GCA_947649215.1 uncultured bacterium
GGATGTTGATGGCCACGATGACGAAGGGGAAGGCCTTGAACCAGTGGGAGCGGCCCACCTTCGTCCACGAGTACTTGATCATCATGAAGCCGATGCAGCCGGCGGTGGCGGCGTAGACCTTCGCGTAGTGGAACCAGCTGTTCATGTCGGTGTGGGTGGGGTTGGAAAGGGCCCACTCGGCGCCCATCGCCGCGCCGATCTCGACGGCCAGGCAGTAGACGGTCATGGCGCCGCAGACGCCGAAGAACATGAAGATGCCACCGGCCTTGGAGCGCCGGGCGAACTCGTTGAGCAGAATGAGGGCGACGAGCACCATGATGAGGCCAGCCCATTGGTACAGGGCATTGGGGCCGTAGACGTCGAACAGCATGGGAACTCCTCCTTCTAATCGATAGGGTTTGGCGGTTTTCTCAGGTGGTGCGATGCGTGCCGAGGCACGGCGCCGGATGCTCTCGTCTCCTGTTCTCTCCTCGTCGTCCGGCCGGCGGCCCGGGCGCTTGCGCTCGCTTTCATCGGCGGAGGCGCCTCGTCAGGCTGCCGCGGCCGATGAAAGCCCGTCTTCACCGCCTCTCAGGCGGCGGGAACGTCAGGCGGTGCTGCCCCGATCCATGTGGAGGGTCTGGGCGATGACGTCCGCCACCAGGGCGTCGTCGGCGTCGGGATGCTTGCGCATGTAGCCGATGATGCCCAGGATGAGGACGTAGAAGGTCTCGTAGAGGTGGTCGACGCGCACCTCGTGGCGCGTCTGGTAGTCGCGCACCGTGCTGTCGATGAGGTAGACGGCGGTCTGGTCGGCGGCGCGGTTGATGAACTCCAGGTAGAGCGCCGCGTTCTCGCGGGAGGCGAGGGCCGCGCGGAAGGCGTCGTGCTCGAACAGCGCCACGCGCAGCAGGTGCACGATGCTCGAGAGCGCATGCTCGATGTCGCCGGGACGGCGGTTGGCGTTCCAGTAGTGGAGCGCCTCCAGGTAGTCGGCGATGTAGGCGTCGAGCACCGCGTAGGTGACGGCGTCCTTGTCGGGGAAGTAGTGGTAGAACAGCGACCGCGTCACGCCCATCCGGTTGGTGATGTCCTGGATGGTGGTGCGCGAGAGGCCCTTCTCCTCGTAGAGGGCGCGGGCCGCGGCGATGATCTCCTCGCGGCGCTCGGCCGGGGGCATCGGAGCGTGGGGACGGCGGGGGACGGGCCTATCCTGGGTGGCCGTGACGGGCTCCATGGCTCACGCTCCCTTCCGATCAATCGCTGCCTTCCACTTACGCCGCGAACCTTACTCGTGAATTGACGGGGCGTCAATGAACACATTTGACAATCCGTCAATGGTTGACGGTCTGTAACATTGCGTCAATGAATGCTTCCATGAACGGGGAATACGGTGCTATACTCACGCCAATAAATTTCATTGATGTATTAAAAAAAATACTTCGATGAAGAAACTAGAAGTGTTCGACCGCGAAAGATGGGAGGGGACTATGGGCGAAGAGAAGAACCGCGCCGACCATCCGCAGGAGGGCTCGGGTACCTGCGAGCAGGCCGCTGGCTCGGCGCCGGAGGGAGCTGCGACGCCTCAGGCCCGCCGGCCGCGCCGTCGTTGGCCGGTGGCCGTGGGGGTGGTGGCCGTCGTGATGGTGGCGGCCGGCGCCGGATTCTGGGTATGGCACGAGCAGCCGAGCTTCTGCAACGCCGTCTGCCACAGCCCGATGGACGCCTACGTCGAGGGCTACTACGAGGACGGGACGCTGCTGGCCAACGCCCACCAGGTGGAGGGCGTCACCTGCCTGCAGTGCCACGAGCCTAAGCTGGAAGACCAGGTCCACGAGGCGGTCGCCTGGGTGACGGGGGATTACGAGACTGACGAGAACGGCCTGATCACCCGCGTGGGCGTGCGCGCTGACGCGGGCATGTGCGCCACGGCGGGCTGTCACGACCTCGACGAGCTGGTGGCAGCCACCGCTGACTGGGGCGGCGAGCCGGGCGTGAACCCGCACGACTCGCACCAGGGTCGCGCCATCGACTGCTCCAACTGCCACGGCGTGCACGGGGAGTCGGTCATGTACTGCAACACCTGCCACGACTATCAGGTCCCCGAGGGTTGGATCGCGCCGGCGAAGGCCGCCGACGCGGCCGTCTAGGGAGAGGGGAGGAGCTATGAGCAGCAACGCGAGCAAGACGCTCTCGGCCGCCCTGTGCGGCGCCGCGGCGCTCAGCCTGGGGCTCACCGGATGCGGGGCCTCCTTCGAGGGGTCGGGCTCTAAGGACGCGGCCAGCGCCGAGCAGCTGGCCCTGCGCGCCGAGGATCCCTGGGCTGCGCCCGTCGAGGCCGATCCTGACGCCCGGTCGGCCGTGCCCCTGCGCGACGGCGTCTACACCGGCAAGGCCCCGGCCATGGCGGGCACGGTGAGCACCACCCTGCTCGTCCAGGACGACCGCATCACCTGCCTGGCCGTCGAACAGCAGGGCGAGACGCAGTCCGTGGGCGGCTTCGAGGCCATCCGCGACGGCAAGTACGCCCTGATGATCGAGGCGGCCCAGGGCTCGGACATCGACGCGGTGTCCGGCGCCACCATCACCACCGCAGCCGTGCGCGACGCCGTGGACGACGCCCTGGCCCAGGCCGCCGCCGACGCGCCCGCCCCTGCCGCCGACCCGGCCGCGCAATCCGCGGCTGCCGAGTAAGGAGG
>CANSQW010000289.1 GCA_947649215.1 uncultured bacterium
CCGAGCCGGCGGGGCGCCGGGCGGGAAACCAGCCGTTTTTTAGCAAGAAATGACCGGTTTGCATTGTCCTGCGTGGGGATCGGGCCCGCAGACACGCGCCTTATCGCGCTTAGAACGGCAAATCCCCAGGTCGCGAGCGCGAGCCTTCGAAGGCCCGCGACGGTGCGGTCGAAAACAGCATGCAAACCCGTCATTTCTCGCCATGAGAGCCCTGGTTTTCCGCCCGGCGCGCGAAACCCCTCAGGGGGTTGGCCGGCGGATGCGAAAGGGGAATGGCCTGAGATAGGGCGAGCGGGTCGATAAGCCGGGTTCTGTCGTTGGACGGCCATTTATCTCGAGCGCCTGTCGCCAGGCGCCTCTAGCACGCAACCCGAACGCACGGCGGGCCACCGTATGGCGTTCCTATTTGCGCTTGCTCCAGGTGGGGTTTGCCAAGCCGCGCCGTTGCCGGCGCGCTGGTGCGCTCTTACCGCACCGTTTCAGCTTTTCTCCCGTTCAGGCGGACCGGGGCCCGTTCCTCGCGGGGGAGTCTTCTTTTCTGTGGCACTTTCCGTCGGGTCGCCCCGCCCAGCCGTTAGCTGGCACCTTGCCCTGCGGAGCCCGGACTTTCCTCGCGCGTGAGCACGCGACCGCCTGGCCCGCTCGCCTGTGGTATTCTAGCAAATCGCACGGCCGTATCAAGGAGAAAGAGGGTGCCATGGCAACCTGCGCGCTGGTGGGCGCATCGGAGTTCAACGCCGAGCGGTTCTGCGAGCTCGCGGACGCAGGCGCCTTCGACTACGTGATCGCCGTGGACGGCGGCCTGGCCTCGCTTAAGGCAGCGGGACGGCGCGCCGACATGGCCATCGGCGACTTCGACTCGCTTGGCTACATCCCCAAGGGCCTGCGCGTGGCCCGCTTCTCGCCCGAGAAGGACAAGAGCGACATGGAGCTGGCGCTCGACCGTGCCCGCACGCTGCGCTATGACGAGGTGATCGTCTTCGGCGGCCTGGGCGGGCGGCTCGACCATACGCTTGCCAACCTCCAGCTGTTCGCCGCCTTCTCCGAGCGCGGCCTCTACGTCACGGCCGTCGGCCTCGACCAGGCCGTCACGTTCATCACCGGCCCCGACGTCTACGAGCTGCCGGCCGCCCAGGAGGGCACGGTCTCGGTCTTCTCTATGAACGACGCGTGCGCCGGCGTGTTCGAGCGCGGCATGCGCTACGACCTCGACGACGCGCGTCTCACCAACCGCACGTCGCTCGGCCTGTCCAACGAGCTCCAGGGCGAGGCGGTCGTGATCGGCGTCGAGGAGGGCACGCTCGCCATCTTCCTGCCCCTCTAGGGCCGTCCCGCCGGCATCCCGGCCCGCGTGCCGCCGCGGCTGCCCGGCCGCTGCGCGGCCCTCGCGCACGTCGTGCTAGAATCACCTCGTCACAACCTCATAGCTGGGGAGCTTGCGTCATGCGGCAGGCTGAGAGGGGGCGCGCCATCGCCCCGACCCACCGAACCTGACATGGGTAATGCCAACGAAGGGAGTTCACCATGACGCACGTCGCGTCGGCGCCAGGGGCGCCCGTCACCCAGATCGACTTCGCCCGCGCAGGCATCATCACGCCGCAGATGGAGGTCGTCGCCGCCAAGGAGGGCCGCGCGGCTGAGGACATCCGCGCCGCCGTGGCCTGCGGGCGCGTGGCCATCCCCGCCAACATCCACCATGCCGCCCTCTCGCCCGAGGGCGTGGGCGCCACCTGCGAGGGGCGGGGCCTGCGCGTGAAGGTCAACGTCAACCTGGGCATCTCGGGGGACAGGGCCGATGAGGCCGAGGAGTGGCGCAAGGTGGAGGTGGCCCACGAGCTGGGCGCGGAGGCCATCATGGATCTGTCGAACTCCGGCAAGACCCGCTCCTTCCGCACGCGACTCATCGAGCGGTCCTCCGCCATGATCGGCACCGTGCCGATGTACGACGCCATCGGATACCTGGAGAAGGCGCTCGTGTCCATCACCGCCGACGACTTTCTCGACGTGGTGCGGGCGCATGCGGAAGACGGCGTGGACTTCGTCACCATCCACGCGGGCATGAACCGCGCCGTCATCGAGTCGTTCCGCGAGACGGGGCGCCTCGCCAACATCGTCTCCCGCGGCGGCTCGCTCATCTTCGCCTGGATGGAGGCCACGGGCAACGAGAACCCCTTCTACGAGCGCTACGACGAGGTGCTCGACATCCTCCACGAGCATGACGTGACCATCTCGCTTGGCGACGCCATGCGCCCGGGGTGCACCTACGACGCGACCGACGCCGGCCAGATCGCCGAGCTCATCGAGCTGGGCAAGCTCACCCGCCGCGCATGGGACGCCGGCGTGCAGGTGATGGTGGAGGGCCCGGGGCACATGGCTCTCGATGAGATAGCGGCCAACATGAAGCTCGAGAAGCGCCTGTGCCACAACGCGCCCTTCTACGTGCTCGGGCCGCTCGTGACCGACATAGCACCCGGCTACGATCACATCACCGCGGCCATCGGCGGTGCGGTGGCGGCGAGCGCCGGCGCCGACTTCCTCTGCTACGTGACGCCGGCCGAGCACCTGCGCCTGCCCGATGCCGACGACGTGCGCGAGGGGCTCGTGGCTGCCAAGATAGCCGCGCATGCCGCCGACATGGCGCGCGGGGTGCCCGGCGCCCGCGACCGCGACAACCGCA
>CANSQW010000290.1 GCA_947649215.1 uncultured bacterium
GAGCCGTTGAGGGCGACGTCGCAGCCGGCCTCGGCCAACGCGCGGGCAACGGCCAGGCCGATGCCGCGGCTCGACCCCGTGACGAGGGCGACGCGGCGGGCGGGACGGGAGTCAGCCGCCGGGGCAGGGGTCGCGGGGGTTGCAGACGCTTCGTTTCTCGGTTCCATTCGCTTCCTTCTCTACTCTTTTATAGGGGGTTCCCGTAGTCCGCGACGCAGGCCTCCAGGCTGGCGCGATCCTGCACGCAGGCGCGGGCGGTGCCCTTGGCCGTGCGCTTGACCAGGTTGACGAGCACCCCGCCAAAGCCCGCCTCGACGAAGGCCGCCGCGCCGGCAGCCGCCAGGGCCTCAACGCCCTGCTGGAAGCGCACCGGCCCCGTGAGGTGGCGCACGAGCGCCGCGCGGGCATCGGCTGCGGCCAGGGGCGCGGCCGTCCCGTTCTCGATGAGCGGCACGGACGGCTCCGCGAAGGCGACGGCAGCCAGGTAGTCGTCCAGCTGCGCGGCGGCGGAGGCCATGAGCGGGCTGTGGAAGGCCCCGGCCGTGGCCAGGCGCGACGAGCGGCCGCCCTCGGCTGCCCACGCCTCCTCGGCGCGCGCGACGGCCGCCGTGTCGCCGGAGATGACGATCTGGCCAGGCGCGTTGTAGTTGGCGGGCACGAGCACGTCGTCCTGGGCGCAGCGCTCGCAGAGGGCCTCCACGGCGGCGGAATCGGCGCGCAGGAGGGCGCTCATGGCGCCGGGGCGGGCAGCGGCCGCCTCGGCCATGAAGGCTGAACGGGCCTTCACCAGGCGAAACGCCTCCTCGTCGGAGACCATGCCCGCAACGGCCAGCGCGCCTACCTGCCCGAGCGAGAAGCCGAGCACCGCACCGGGCCGCACGCCGCGGACCTCGAGCGCTCGGGCGATGCCCACCGACAGCGCGCAGAGCGCCGGCTGGGCCACGGCCGTGTCGGCAAGCGCGACGGCGCTGTCGCAGGCGGCGGCCACGTCGAAGTCCAGCACGTCGGAGGCGCAGGCGAAGGCAGCGGCCACCTCAGGCACGGCGCGCAGGTCGGCGCCCATGCCGGGCCGCTGCGCACCCTGGCCCGAGAGCATGAGGACGGGGCAGCCGGGCGCGAGGGGCGCGAGTGCGGCGGGCGCGGCCCCAGCGGTCGGCGAGACGGGTACGGGGGTCGCCCCGTCGGCGGACGCACCGGCCGGGGCGGCGCCCCTGCTGCGGGCGGACGCCTCGGCGTCAGGCGCGGCGCTCTCCATCGCCATCCCCTACTCGCCGCCCTGGCGAGCACGGCACGCGTTGGCGTCGGCCACCTGCTGCAGGTTGAGCGCGACGAGCGCCTCCGCTTCGGCCACCACGCTGCGCACGACATCGGCCGCGGTCTTTCGCTCACGCACGAGGGCGGCCACCTGTCCGGCCATGAGCGACCCGTTCTCCACGTCGCCCTCCACCCCGCGCCGCAGCGAGCCGAGGTACAGCTCCTCCAGGGCGTCCCCGTTCTGCGCCAGGTCGGCCTCGAGGACGCGCACCTTCCGCGCGAACGCGTTCTTCAGGCAGCGCGCGGGATGCCCCGATCCGCGCCCCGTCACCACCGTGTCGGAATCCTTCGCCGCCAGCACCTTCTCCTTGTAGGCGTCATGGATGGGGCATTCCTCCACGGTGAGGAAGCGCGTGCCCATCTGAACGCCCTCGGCGCCGAGCATGAACGCGGCCGCCATGCCGCGGCCATCGGCGATGCCGCCCGCTGCGATGACGGGGATGGACACCGCCTCGACCGTCGCGGGGACGAGTGCCATGGTGGTCAGCTCGCCCACATGACCGCCCGATTCCGTGCCCTCGGCCACCACCGCGTCGACGCCCATGCGCTCCATGCGGCGCGCCTGGGCGCAGGAGGCCACCACGGGCACCACCTTGATGCCCGCGTCCTTCCACATCCCCAGGTAGTCCGAGGGGCTGCCCGCACCAGTGGTGATGACGTCCACGCGCAGCTCGGCCAGCAGCGCGGCCACGTCGGCCGCGTGCGGATCCATCAGCATCACGTTGGCGCCGAGGGGCTTGGATGTGAGCGAGCGAGCGCGGTGCACCTGCTCCTCCACCCAGTCGAGCGGCGCGCCGCCGCAGGCGATGATGCCCAGGCCGCCGGCCTCGCTCACCGCAGCGGCCAGGCGGCCGTCGGCGATGCGGGCCATGGCGCCCTGGATGACGGGATGCTCGACGCCGAGGATCTCGGTGACGCGCGTGCGCAAGCCCATGGCCGGCCGCCTAGGCGCGCAGCGCGTCGATGCGCTCGACCAGCGCGCCGATGGTGGCCACGTCGGACAGCTCGCCCAGCTCCACCTCGCAGCGCTCCTCCAGGTCGCACACGAGTTCCACCATGTCGAGCGAGTCCACGCCCAGGTCGGCGAGCAGCGTCTCGGCGCTGATGGCGTCGCCCTCCAGGTCGAGGTTCTCCACCAACACGTCCCGCACGATATCCAGCGTTGCCATATTCTGCTCCTTCTTCGCGATTCTGCGTCAAAGATGGCGAAGGCCTGTTGGCACCCCCGCCATCGCTACGGCAGTCTAACGCGATTTGTTTGCCGTTCAAAGTTATTTAGTTTGATATTCAAAATATTTTCATAGAGACATAACGGGCGGTATCGGGCCGGGACGGGCCGGGGCGGGACAAGGC
>CANSQW010000291.1 GCA_947649215.1 uncultured bacterium
CTACACTAGATCGCTCGTCGGCAGCGTCAGATGTGTATAAGAGACAGGCCCGGCGCCCCACGGCAAACGATGGAGGAAAGACAACGTGAACACTAAGGTAGAGACCCTCGAGGACAACCGCGTCAAGGTGGTCGTGACCGTCGACGCGAAAGACGTCGACGCCCGCATCAAGAAGACCTACAAGCAGTTCGCCCAGCGCTACAACTTCCCGGGCTTCCGCAAGGGCAAGGCCCCGCGCCCGGTCATCGACAACGCGCTCGGCGCCGAGGCGGTGCTCGCCACCGTGTCCGAGGATCTGGTGAACGACGCCTACCCGCAGGTCATCGAGGCCGAGGGCCTCTTCCCGCTGGGTCGTCCCGAGTTCGAGGACACCGGCCTGGTGGAGAACGGCAAGCCCTACGAGTTCTCCTTCACCGTGGCTGTCAAGCCTGAGCTCGAGCTGGACAGCTACGAGCCCGTGGCCATCGAGCTGCCCGCCGAGGGCGCAACCGACGCGGAGGTCGCCGAGCAGATCGAGGCCCTGCGCGCCCACTACAGCGTCTTCGAGGACGCCAGCGCCGCCACCAAGCTCAAGCCGGAGAACTTCGTCGACATCGCCGTGGTGGCCAAGGACGCCGACGGCAACCAGATCGAGGGCCTGACGAGCGAGTCCCGCCTGTACGGCCCGGGCTCGGGCATGTTCTCCGAGGCCTTCGACGAGGAGATCATGGGCATCAAGAAGGGCCAGGTCCGCGAGTTCACCCTCGACGTGCCGGCTGACGAGGCCGCTGTGCTTCTCGCCCCGCACGCGGGCGAGAAGATCGCCTTCGAGGTCACCTGCAACGTGGTGAAGAAGAAGGAGCTGCCCGAGGTCACCGACGAGTGGGCCAAGGACACCATGGGCTTCGAGGACGCCGCCGACCTGCGCGAGCGCGTGGCTGAGTCCATCGCCGCCCAGAAGGCCGACATCCTGCCCCGCATGAAGGAGAACGCCACCCTCGATGTGCTCGCGTCCCGCCTGGTGGGCGAGGTGCCCGAGTCCATGGTGGAGGAGGCCGAGGCCAACCTGCTCCAGGACTTCTTCACCCAGCTGCAGCGCCAGGGCCTGAGCTTCGACACCTACCTGATGCAGGCGGGCATCGACGCCGACCAGTTCAAGGACGACGTGAAGATGCAGGCCGCCGACAACGCCAAGCAGGAGCTGGCGCTTGAGGCCTGGGCGCGCCACAACGACATCGTGGCCACCCCCGAGGAGGTCAGCGCCGAGTTCGTGAAGGCCGGCCTGCCCGACCCCGCGGCGACGGAGAAGGAGTGGCGCGAGTCGGGCCGCCTCCACCTCATCCGCGAGGGCGTCGTGCGCTTCAAGGCCATGGAGGACGTGATGGACAAGGCCGTCGTCACCGAGGTCGAGCTGGCCGGGGCGCCCGAGGAGGAGGCCAAGCCCAAGAAGGCCTCCAAGAAGAAGGCCGCCAAGGACGCGGAGGCCGCGCCTGAGGAGTAGGCCCGAACCCTTACCTCCCGACTGAGCAGAAAGGCCGTCTGATGTGGCAAAACAAGACATCAGGCGGCCTTTTTCCATGGACTTTCGCCAAATGCGCCTTGCGCGGGCGGCGAACCTATATCAGTATGGTAGCGAATCATTGAGAGCGGCCGCCGCGCGCGGCCGCGACGCGAGAGAGAGGCACGTCATGACCATCGAGCGAGCGAGCAACGCGCTCATCCCCTACGTCATCGAGCAGTCCCCGCGCGGCGAGCGCAGCTACGACATCTACAGCCGCCTGCTCAACGACCGCATCATCTTCCTCGGCGAGCAGATCGACGATCATGTGGCCAACTCCGTGGTGGCCCAGATGCTCCACCTGGAGAGCGCCGATCCGGAGAAGGACATCCAGCTCTACATCAACTCCCCCGGCGGCTCGGTGACCGCGGGCCTGGGCATCCTCGACACCATGAACTTCGTCAAGTGCGACGTGTCCACCATCTGCATCGGCGAGTGCGCCTCCATGGCGGCGGTCCTCCTGTCGTCGGGCGCCAAGGGCAAGCGCTTCTGCCTGCCCAACTCCATGGTGCTCATCCACCAGCCGCTCGGCGGCGCCCAGGGCCAGCAGACCGAGATCGCCATCGTGGCGGACTTCATGCTCAAGACGCGCAAGCGCCTGAACAAGATCCTCTCGGAGAACACCGGCCAGCCCATCGACAAGATCCAGCTCGACACCGAGCGCGACAACTACATGACGGCCGAGGAGGCCAAGGCCTACGGCCTCGTCGACGAGATCATCTTCCACCACGGCGCCAAGTCGGAGTCGTAGGGGAGAGGGAAGCGGTACCCCATGACCCAAGAACGTAACCACCCCGGCTTCGGCGACGGAGCCGAGGACATCTACTGCGCCTTCTGCGGCAAGGTTCCCCAGCAGGTCAACGCCATGATCTCCGGGCCCAACGGCATCTACATCTGCGACGAGTGCATCTCGGTATGCGCCGATGCCATGATGCGCGACTTGGGATTCACCATGTCCCAGGAGCTCGATATGATCGAGGACGAGCAGGAGCTCCCGCGCCACCGCCGCGGCCGCCACGCCGAGGAGGAGCCGCGCCGCGAGGGGGCCGACGCCGCCGAGCCGGCGCCGGAGGAGGTGCTCGAGAACCTGCCCACCCCGCGCGAGCTCTACGAGAACCTCTCCGAGCA
>CANSQW010000292.1 GCA_947649215.1 uncultured bacterium
CGTCGTCAGGTCGACTTTTTTGGCCACTTTGCAGCGGGATAGCGCACGATCGGGAAACGAGGCGCCCGCGGCGCGCCTCCGCCCTCTGCCGACGGCGTACCATAGGTCCATGGATATCTACGAGCCGACCTGCGCGCCGCTTCCCTGTCCCGCGCCTCTGCGCGAGGGGCTCATTCTCGCGCGCCCTAACCGCTTCATCATGGAGGTGACCTTCCCGACGGGGGAGGGCGGTTCGCCTCCTGCGGGCAGGGCATCAGCGGTCGCTGCGACGGATGCGCCCCTCGGGTCGTCCGCGGCGGGGGCACCTTCCTTGGCGGCCGACCCGCGGAAGCCGATGCCGGTTCCCGCGAAGGGCGCCTTGTCGCCCTCGCCTGCGCCCGGCGGCTCGGTCCTCTCGGCCGGCACGTCCGTCGTGCGCTGCCACTGCCCGGCGGTGTCGCGTATCGGCGGCCTCGACCTGGCGGGACGCCCCTGCCTCGTCTCGGACAGCGGCAACCCCCGGCGCAAGCTGCCGCTCACGGTGGAGGCCTTCTCCCTCGACGAGCCGGACGCGCCGCAGAAGCGCTGGATCGGCATCAACCAGAACGCCTCCAACCGCTACGTCGAGCACTTCCTGCGCGCCGGGGCCCTCGGCGCCATCGCCGGGCGGCCCCGCGAGGTGCGCCGCGAGGTCCCACTCGGTACGTCGCGGCTCGACTTCCTCGTGGACGACCGGCTGTACCTGGAGGTCAAGACGCCGCTCGTGCAGATCCAGACCGCCGTTCCCGCCTCCGTGTCCCGCCTGCCCGACGCGCCCTTCTCGTCCACCGAGCGGGCGCTGCGCCACCTGCGCGAGCTGGCCGCGTCCCTGGCCGACCACGAGCGCGCCGTCGTCCTCTACTGCCTCTACTACGCCAACGACGGCTTCCGCTTCTACCACGGCACCACCTATGACGAGGTGCTCGCCACGGTGGATGCCTGCCGCGCCGCCGGGGTGGAGCTGTGGCAGGCCGACTTCGAGGTCACGCCGCGTGCCGTCGCCCTGCGCCGCTACTTCCCGCTGGAGGAGTGGTAGGTCGCCTCGCGGCCGGCGGCTTCGGATTCCAACGCCCGCGCCCGTTTCGCCGCCGCCGGCTCGGTAGCCTTCCTCCTCTGGCGTGTCCAGGCATGAGAAAGGGGCGGCCGCCTGAGGCCCCTTCGCCTCGGCGACCGCCCCTTGGCAGCGCTCGCGCCTCGTGTCTCGCCGGCGCGCCAGTCGCGCCGGCGCGGCTCCGCGCCTTAGTCGGTCGCGTCCCTCGCGGCCGGCTCCGCGTCCGCCGCGCCGCCTTCCCGCCCGCGCTTGTCGGGCACGAGGAAGATGAACACGAGCGAGCTGGCCAGCAGCAGGAACGGGTAGAACAGGAAGGGTATGATCTGGAACGCCGTCACGGCGAAGCCCAGCTCGGTACAGGCGCTGATGGCCACGAGCATCTGGGCGCCGTAGGGGATGACGCCCTGGAACACGCAGGAGAACGTGTCGAGGATGGACGCCGTCTTGCGGCGCGAGATGCCGTAGGTCTCGGCCATGTCGCGCGCGATGGGGTTGGTCATGACGATGGCCACCGTGTTGTTGGCCGTGGCGATGTCCATGGCGCCCACGAGCAGGCCCATGCCCAGCTGACCGCCCTTGCGGCTCTTGAACAGGCTCTTGATGCCGTTGAGCAGCGCCGTGAAGCCGCCGTACTCGCGGATGAGCGCGCAGATGGCGCTTACGAGCACGGCCACCATGGTGGTCTCAAACATGCCGGCCGCGCCGGTGCCCATGTTGCCCAGAAGGTCGGTGGCGGCCACCGCGCCCTCGGCCACCACGATGATGGAGCCCGACACGATGCCGAGCAGCAGCACCATGAACACGTTGATGCCGATGATGCCGCCCACGAGCACGATGAGGTAGGGAATGAGCTCGACCAGGTTGTACTCATGCTGCACGGTGCCGGCCAGGTCGGTGTTGAGCGACAGCACCAGGATGATGACGAGGGTCACGACGGCCGCGGGCAGGGCGATCTTGAAGTTCTCGCGGAACTTGTCCTTCATCTCGCAGCCCTGGCCCTGGCAGGCGGCGATGGTGGTGTCGGAGATGAACGACAGGTTGTCGCCGAACATCGCGCCGCCCATGACCGACGCCACGCACAGCGGCAGGCTGAAGCCCGACGCGGCGGACACGGCCACGGCGATGGGCGTGATGAGCGTGATGGTGCCTACCGACGTGCCCATGGAGATGGACACGAAGCAGCTCACCACGAACAGCACGGCCACGGAGAACTCAGCCGGGATGACCGAGAGCATGAGGTAGGCCACCGACTCGGCCGAGTCGCGCCCCACCGTGCCCACGAACACGCCGGCCGCCATGAAGATGAGGATCATGGTGACGATGGTCTTGTCGCCGATGCCACGCCCCATGATGACGAGCTTGTCATCGAAGGAGAGCGACCGGTTCTGGAAGCACGCCACCAGAAGCGCGATGAGGAAGATCACCACGATGGGGATGTTGTAGAACCCCATGCTGATGCCCATCCCGTACTCGAACAGAATGCCGAGCCCCAGGTACAGCGCCAGGAACACGCCGATGGGCAGCAGCGCGCCCACTCTTCCCTTCTCCATGATCTCCCCGTCCTTCGGTCGATAGCGTACAGCCGCCTATCTTAC
>CANSQW010000293.1 GCA_947649215.1 uncultured bacterium
AGCGCCAGCTCGAACTGGTCGCGCGTGTGGTCGGCCAGCGCCACGCCGGAGGCTGACGCCTGGGCCACGTTGATGAGCACATCGATGCGCCCGAACTCGCCAAGGGCGCGATCCACCACGTTCTGCACGGTGGCCTCGTTGTCGCCATGGGCCGACACGTCAGCGCGCACGGGCACCACCTTCACGGGATACGTTGCCTCCAGCTCCTCGCGCGCCCGCTCAAGCTTGGCCACGTTGCGCCCGGTGATGACGAGGTTGGCCCCCTCCCGCGCGTAGGCGGCAGCCGTGCCGTAGCCGATGGAGCCAGGGCGCCCGTTCCCCAAGACGGCGAATCCGGCGCCGGTGATGATAGCGGTCTTGCCCACTAGGAAGCCCATGGTCTTCGTCCTCGATTCTCGCGCGGCGGATGGAATGACGGCGCGCGGCGCCCTGAGACGCCGCCTCTGCCTCCGCCAGTATAGGAAGGCGTCGCTGCTTGACGGTGGCAGCGCGAGCGGGCGTTAACCCTCCGTAGGCGGCTCGTTCATGGCGCGACGAACCGCCCGCAGGCCCAAACGGCGGCTTCGCCTGACAGTTTCCCCACGTACGGAATGCCGCGCTAGCATACTGAACCGGTTTTCTGCTATTTTCAGTATTAAATAAGCTAAAAACTCATACTCCTCACCCCTAAGAAGAAGGTCTCACCGTGGGTTTGTCTCGCAAGCAATGGCTGATGCTCATCGTTTTGGTAACCGGCTCGTTCACCACCGTCCTCAACCAGACGCTGGTGACGCCGGCCATCCCCTCCATCATGACGGAGATGTCCGTCGACGCCGCCACGGCCCAGTGGCTCACTACGGGCTTTACGCTGGTCAACGCCATCATGATCCCCATCACCGCCTACCTGCAGGATCGGTTCCCCACGCGCCGGCTGTTCCTCGTGTCCATGGCGCTGTTCGCCGTGGGCTCGGCCATGACCGGCTGCGCCACGAGCTTCCCTGTCGTGCTGTGCGGACGCCTCATCCAGGCGGCCGGCGCCGGCATGCTCATGCCCATGACCATGACGGTGCTGCTCGTGTCGTTCCCGGTGGACAAGCGCGGATCGGCCATGGGGCTCTTCGGCCTGGTCATCGCGTTCGCGCCGGCCATCGGCCCCACCATCGCGGGCATCATCATCGACCAGCTCGACTGGCACATCATGTTCTTCATCGTGACGTTCTTCGCGGTGGTGGTCATCGTGGCCGCCCTGCTCCTCATGGAGAACCGACCGCCCACGAACAAGGGCGACGCGGTGCTCGACCCGCTGTCGCTCACGCTGTCCACGCTCGGCTTCGGGCTTATGCTCTACGGGTTCAGCGCCGTGGGCACCCACGGGCTCACCGCGTTCAACAGCGGCTGCACGGTGGTCGGCATCGTGGGCGTGGCGTGGTTCTTCGTCCGCCAGACGCGGCTCGAGCACCCCATGCTGCGCGTCGAGGTGCTGCGCAACCGGCGCTTCCTCGTAGCCACCGTCATCGGCATGCTCGTGCAGGGCGCGCTGCTGGCTGCGGGCATCCTCATGCCCATCTACATCCAGACGCTCATGGGCTACTCGGCCACGCTCTCCGGCCTGGTGCTGATGCCCGGCGCCATCCTCATGGGCGTCATGAACCCCATCGCCGGCAAGCTGTTCGACAAGCACGGCCCGCGTAAGCTCGGCGTCATCGGCATGGTGCTGCTCACCGTCACCACCTGCGCCTTTGCCACGCTCACCTTCGCTACGCCCATCTGGTTCATCACGGTGCTCTACACGCTGCGCATGTTCTCCATGGCGCTCGTGAACATGCCCATCACCACGTGGGGCATGAACGCACTCGACAACAAGCTCATGAACCACGGCACGTCGGTCAACAACACGCTGCGCCAGGTGGCGGGCTCCCTGGGGACGGCGGTCATCATCTCGGTGTCCTCGCTTGTGGCGAATGCCGCGCAGGGGTCGATGGGCTGGGCCGACGCGCAGCTGCTCGGCATCGACGTGGCCTTCGCCGTGTGCGCGGTGCTCTGCCTCATCGGCGCGGCGCTCACCATCGCGCTCGTGAAGGATCGGCCGGCCGACGAGGCCAGCGAGGATCATGCCGGCGAGCGCCGCTCGCTGCTCGAGTCCATCATGAAGACCGACGTCTACGCCGTGGCGCAGACAGCCACCGTAGCCGACGCCATGCGCCTGTTCGTGGACAAGAGCATCAGCGCCGCGCCCATCGTGGACGGCGAGGGACGGCCCGTGGGCTTCATCTCCGACGGCGACATCCTCAAGCGCCTCTCGCCGCGCGGCGGCTCGGTGATCGACCCCATCGTGATGATCATGAACTCCGCCTACGACGACCGCGACTACAACGAGCGCCTGGAGCAGCTGATGGCCGCGCCTGTGAGCGAGATCGGCGCACGTCGCTCCATCGGCGTGAGCATCCACGCGTCGCTGCCCGAGGTCTGCCGCGTACTGGCCGAGAACCACCTGAAGAAGGTGCCGGTCATGGAAGGCGACGTCATCGTCGGCATCATCAACCGAAGCGACATCACGCAGTACTCGATGCAGGCCTACCTCGACCACCGACCCGACGAGGTGGTCCTCTGCGGCGAGGGCGAGCGCGAGAACTGCGAGCAGCGGGACTGACGCGCGGGCGCCGGGGCGCAGGCGGGGCG
>CANSQW010000294.1 GCA_947649215.1 uncultured bacterium
GTGGAACTTCTGCTACACCTACAACAACCTGCCCACCCACTCCTGGTACTGCGGCATCGCCCTGCTGCTGGCCCCGACCATCGCCGGCCTGCTGTGGAACAAGGGCGGCTGGATCCAGAACCGCGCCTTCACGCTCTCGATGTGGTGCATGTTCTGCCAGCTGGTGCCGATGTTCGCCAACGACTCCATCTTCGCCGCCGACTCGGTGAACAACCCTGACGTGAACCTGGTCGTGTCGCTGCTGGCCCTGGCCGCCAACATCGCCGCCTTCGCCTACATCATGTTCCGCGCCAAGAAGCTGGGCGTGAACCCCTACAAGCAGGAGGTCTTCGTGGGCACGAAGGACTTCCGCGAGGCCATGGAGCGCCGCGCCTCCACCGCCGAGCTGCTGGAGACCGAGCCCAAGAGCGCCACGCCGGCCGAGATCGCCGAGATGGTGGCCTACAACGAGCTGCCCGCCGAGGGCACCCCGGGCTTCGTCTACGTGGCCGTCGAGGAGGACGCGCGCAAATAGCGCCCCGCGCCTCACCCCTCCCACGTGAAAGGGGCCGCCAGATGGCGGCCCCTTTGCGTTTTTCGCCCGAGGGCGCGCCTAGTCGTCCTCGTCGACGAGGCGGGCGAGCTCGGCGGGCGGGGTGATCAGCGGCTTGCCGTCGGCATCGAGAAGCGCCGTGAAGCCCGACCCCATGTTGTTCGCGGTGTAGATGAGCAGAAGGTAGTTCACGCCGGTCGTCGTGTCGACGTAGACCCGCTGCTGATTGAGGACGCCGGCGCTGTACACCTCGACGAAACGCTTCTTGGCCATGGATACTCCTTGCGTGGGCGAAACCGAAGCAGCGCGCCCGCCCGTTCGCCCTCTCCGCCGGGACGCGCAAGGGGCAGTGTAGGGGCCGCAGGCGAAAACCGGGATCAGACCAGAGGGATTTCCCTGTCAAAAGTCTTTGACATCCCAGGTCAGAGGCGTAAAGCACCGAGAAGCGGGGGGGGGGCACCCCGCGTGCAAGGGGGGGCGCTGTCCGGTGGGCCGCCTCCCAACGCGAGGGGCCCGCCGTCCGGAGGCGTGCCCCCCAAAGCGACGGGCCCGCCGTCCGGTGGCCGCCTCCCAACGCGAGGGGGCCCGCCGGATGGCGGGCCCCCTCGTCGTGCAAGCGGTATGCGAGGCGCTACGGACGCTGGCCCATGGCGCCTTCCAGGGTGAGGGTCTCGCCGCTCATGAACTTGAAGTCGGGGCTGGCCAGCTGCACGACCACGCGGCCGATCTCCTTCTCAACGTCGCCGTAATGGCCCATGGGAGGCATGTGGACGTTGGCCTCGAAGGCATCCGGGTAGGCCTCCTGGAAGTTCTCGAGCGCAGCAGTCCAGGCCAGCGGGCACACGACGTTGACGTTGATGCCGTCAGGGCCCCACTCGGTGGCGGCCACGCGCGTGAGGCCGCGGATGCCCTCCTTGGCGGCAGCGTAGGCGCACTGGCCGTAGTTGCCGAACAGGCCCGCGCCGCTGGCGAAGTTGATGACCGACCCCTTCGTCTCCTTGAGGTGCGGATAGCACGCCTGCATGTAGTAGAAGGTGGCGTAGAGGCCCGAGTAGACGGCCAGGTCGAACTGGTCGGGAGTGTGGTCGGCCAAGGTGACGCCGGAAGCGGACGCCTGGGCGTTGTTCACGAGCACGTCGATGCGGCCGAAGGCGGCGATGGCCTGGTCGATGACGTTCTGCACGACGGCCTTGTTGTCGGCCCCGGCGTTGACGTCGGCCTGCACGGGAAGCACGCGGATGCCGTAGGCGGCCTCCAGCTTCTCCTTGGCCGACTCGAGCTTGGCCACGTTGCGGCCGGTGATGACGAGGTTCGCGCCCTCCTTGGCGTAGGCGGTGGCGATGCCGTAGCCGATGGAGCCGGCGGAGCCGTCCTTCAGCGCGGCGAAGCCGGCGCCGGTGATGATGGCGGTCTTGCCCTCAAGAAAGCCCATGGTTCCTCTTTTCTCCTGCGATGGCGGGCCGCACGGCCCGCGGCGGACACGCGAAAGCACGTGTCACTTTATCAGAATGGAGCGCCCCTGTTAGCCAGGTCTGACAAAAAGCGCCCGCTCCTCCGGGAGCGGGCAGGGGCGCGGCGCGCGCAAGCGCCCGCAGAGCGCGCGAGGGCGTCGGGGCGCCGGCGGCGCGCGGCACGACGACCGAGTCGGCACCGGGAAGGCCTCCGGGGAGGCGACAGGTCCGCTTTCACCAGGAACGTGGCCAAAAAACGGCGATGTCACAATCGGCTGGACAAAAAACGGCGATGTCACAGCTTCGCAAGGGGAAGATCGCGATGGCGAAGAAGAGCGCAAGGCTCTGACCTGGCAAAACGCAGCGAGCACCGCCAGAGGCGCGCCAAATGGGGCGGAAAAACCTGTGACATCCTCGTTTTTTGTCCACGCTCCCCGAACCGACAGGGGAAGAGCGGGGCACTGGGGACGCCGTCACGGTCGGGCCGACGGAAGCAGGACGCCAGCCTCCCGGGGAGGCTGTCCCGACGAGGGGGCGCTACAGCCCCGCGGCCTCCACGAGGACGCCGCCCTCGACGAGGAGCGCCTGGCCCAGGCGGACGAACTCGGCCTGGTCGAGCGTCTCGCCGCGACGCGCGGGGTCGATGCCCGCGGCAGCCCACACG
>CANSQW010000295.1 GCA_947649215.1 uncultured bacterium
GCCGACGCCCACGGGCGACCAGGCCGATCCCGCGCATGGCTTCGCCCCCGGCGCCTCGCGGCAACCTGAGGGCCGCACCGCGCGCTACCCGGCTGGACAGCGGCACGGCTTCGCCATCCAGAGCCCGAAGGCCCTGGTCGCGGCTTCGCTTATTCCCCTCCCGCGCTTATACGAGACGCCGAACGCGGCCTCGCCTTACACGACGGGATATGCTGTGCAGTTTCCTGCGAAGAACTCGAGCGGGCTGGGCGGCGGATCGGGGCCGACGCGCCGTTCGCTCGGGCTCTCCGCAACAAGCTGCGGAGGCGGACAGACGGTTCGTCAGCTCTTGGAGACCACCTCCAGGCCCACCTTGAGGCCGCGGGCATCCACCGGCAGCGCCGGGGCCGCCGCGCCGGGCGCACGCCCGAGCAGCACCTCGTCGGCGCGCGACGGATCGAGCCAAGCCGCACGGCGATGACGGTCCACATGGCAGACGAGCCCCTCAAACCCCGCGAGCGGGCCGGACGCCACCGCAAGCCGCCCGTCCTCGATGGCGCCGCGCGACACGCGCACCACGCCCTCTGCGCCGCCGAGGGCGAGCACGAGCGCCGCCTCAGCGTCGGTGAGGGCCGCCAGGGCACCGTCTGCGGACAGCGCCAGATCGGGCTGGGTGGAGCGACGCAGGGCATGCGCCACCGCCTCCGGGTCATCGGAGGCGAGGAAGAGGTAGCCGGGAAGCAGCAGGTCAGTGGCAATTCCCCACTCCCCCGCCGTCTTGCGCGGCATCTGGCGGCGCAGCGGGAAGCACGCCTGCACGGCACTGCCGCCCAGGGCCGCGACGCGACGGGCCGCCGCGTCCTCGCGGGACGGGACGACCTGCACGACGTAGCGCGCCAGGGGCGCGTCGGCTGCGGTATTCGGTTGGGTGATGGGAAGGTCGGGAAACGCGGGCGCAACGATACGCGGGCGGTTGGCGCCGAGGCGAGCCGCGCGGGCGGCTACGCGGCGGCTGCGCGGGCTACCGTGAAGTGGCTGCCCCCCCCCGCGGGTTTCCGTGCGGTATGTCAGCGTCGACTGGCTCACGGCCGTTCGTCCTCGTTTCCTTCGATGAATCACGCCCTCACCTGCGGTAAGGGAACGTTGTAGTTCGATTGAACATAGTAGCACAGCACCGCCGGGGCGCCAGGGGGCGTTCACCACTGACTGATTATCGGTACAACTCTCCATAACTTACCGCGAGGTTTTTCGGTAAGCGGAGGATCGGGCTAATCCCCGAATTTCTCCTCGAGCGCCCGCCTCACGCAGGCGGGGACGAACTGGTCCAGCTCGCCGTGGAAGCTGGCTATCTCGCGCACCACCGACGAGGACAGGTACATGTACTCCGGCGGCGACATGATGAAGATGGTCTCCAGGTCGCTGTCGAGCTGGTAGTTGAGGGCCGTCTGCTGAAACTCGTACTCGAAGTCGGTGATGGCGCGCAGGCCCTTCACCACCACGCGGGCGTCCATCTGGCGCGCGAAGTCGATGAGCAGGCAGTCGAAGGGCTCCACCCGCACGTTGGGCAGGTGCGCCGTGGCCTCGCGCGCAAGCGCCACGCGCTCATCGAGCGTGAACAGCGGGCGCTTCTTGGCAGAGGCGGCCACGGCCACCACCACCTCGTCCATGATCTGGGCGGCGCGGGTGATGACGTCGAGGTGGCCGGCGGTGATGGGGTCGAAGGTCCCGGGGGTCAGGGCGCGTCTCATGGGGGTTCCTCTCAGCAGTCGGGGGCGCGTCAGCGCTGGTCGGGCTGGCGTCGCAGCAGGTCGATGACGGTGGCGCCCCAGGCGCGGCGCGTGGCGAGGGCAAAGGGGCCCGCCTCCGCCAGCACCTCGACGGCCTCATTCGCCGCGGCGTCGTGCTCGTAGGAGACGATGGCGTCGGGCGCGAGCAGGCCCGCGGCGTCCAGGCGCGCCACGAGGGCCAGTGCCTCGGCGGCCTCCACGGCATAGGGCGGGTCGAGGAACACGAGGTCGTAGGGCGCGCCCATCCGCGGCACCGCCGCTTTCAGCACGTCGGCGCGGCGCACGCGGGCGCGGTCGGGCCCGTAGCCGAGCAGCTGCGCGTTAGCCTCGACCACCTTGGCCGCCGCCCCGTCGCGCTCCACCAGGCACGCGCGGTCGGCCCCGCGTGAGAGCGCCTCCAAGGCCAGCGCCCCCGAGCCGGCGAAGGCGTCGAGCACCACGGCGCCCTCGAAGCCGCCGCGCGCGCTCGCGAGCATGGACATGAGCGACTCGCGCACGCGGTCGGTGGTGGGGCGCGTGCCGTCCCCCTTGGGCGCCTTCAGCACGCGCCCCCTATGCTCACCTGCGATGATCCGCATGGGTCTTTCCTTCCTTCCTACCCGCCCGAGGGCACATCGGATCGCGCGGCCAGCAGGCGCACCTCGCGGGCGAGCGCCCGGTGCTCCGGGGCGTCGAGGGCCGGGTCCTCCTCCAGAAGCGCCGCGGCATCCGCGTGCGCCGCCTCGATGATGCGCCCGTCGCGCACCACGTTCACGAGCTTGAGCCCCGAGGCGCCGTGCTGGCGGTTGCCCAGGATGTCGCCCTCGCGCCGCAGCGACAGGTCGAACGACGCCAGCTCGAAGCCGTCGTCGGTGGTCTCCATGGCCGCCAGGCGCTG
>CANSQW010000296.1 GCA_947649215.1 uncultured bacterium
TTACTGCCATCGCGCGGCCGAAAAGCGGCGGCGGCCGGGCGCGGCGGGCGAACGCGGGGGTCGCGGGACGCGCCGGGGAACGAGGGGCCGCGGGCGCTGGGGGGCCGCTGCAAACGTAAGGCGTGACGACCCGGCGGGCCGGGACGGGCGAGGCGGCCGAACGCGGGACGACCCGGCGGGCCGGGGCGGTCGGGCGCAGGGCGGGCATCGCGGGCAGGGCGGCCCGGGCGGTAACGGGGCGCTGACGTTGGCAACGGGCACATGAGAAGGGGATGACGCGCGCGCCACGACCGGATGCAGGCGCGGAGAACGCCGGCCGGCGTCCGTAGAATGGGATCGACCGTTGAGAGGGGTCAGGGTTCCGCGAAGCCGCGGCCGCCGACAGGGCGCCGCCGTCGCGGAAAGGTTGGACGCCATGAAACTGGGTGTCGGTACGAGCAGAGCCGCGGGAACGGGCCGTTCCCGCCGATCAGGAGCCGGCAAGGCGCCCCGTCGGCGCGCATTCGCGCACGATGCCGGGATTGGCTGCAGGCGAGCGGCCGTCGCGCTGACAGAGGCCCCGTCGGGGGTCGACGCTCGCGGCCGGCGAGGCGCGGGCAGGCGCGAGAGCGCGGGCGGAGGTCGACCCGAGCGGGAGATCGCAGGCACGATCAGCGAGCAGGGCACGCGCGGGAGAGAGTCCGCGAGGGCGGCGGTCGCAAGCACCGCGCACGAGGGCGCGGAGAATCACGCGAGCATGCCGACGAGGACGGTCGCCCCAGCAGACGAAGCCGCGTGCGAGGCGCCAGCGCGGGCGCATCCGTGGTTCGCGTTCCTCGTAGCCGCCGGCATAGCGCTGGGGCTCGCCGTCCCCTGCGCGGCCTGGGCGAGCGAGGTCGCCGTCGCCGGCATGGTGGAACGCCAGGCCGTCTGCGCCGCCAGCGAGCTTTTGGCCGACGGCGTGGAGGCCGGCGAGGCGGCCACCGACCCCAAGGCGGCGCTCGACGACAACGACTTGCCCGCCGAGGCTGCCCAGCGCGCAGCCGCCGAGGCCGGATTCGCCACGCTCCCCCGCCCCCTCGCCAAGGCGACGATCCACAAGCTGGCGAAGATTGGTCTTGCGGTTGCCGGCCACGATGTCATGGGCCGATATGTCGCGGATCATGCGCGAGATGCGCGTCCAGGACGGCGTGGCGCGCACGTCGGCGGCGAGCAGCGCCACGAGCGTCTCCTCGCCGTAGGGCTCCCACTCCCCCGCCGCGTGGCGCGCGGCGAGCGGCGTGCCGGCCGTGAGCACGCACGGGTAGAGCTTGACCTCATCGGGCAGGAAGCGCCGGTCGGTGACGAGGCGGCGGTAGTCGTCCGCGTCGGCCTCGGGCGTGGCACCCGGCAGGTTGGCCATGAAGTGCGCGTGGATCTTGAAGCCGAACAGGCGCAGCAAGGCGAAGGCGCGCGCGACGGCATCTACCGTCCGCGCATCGCCGCGCCCGCTGGCGGCCAGGACGGCGGGGTCGAGCGACTGCACGCCCATCTGCACCTTCGTGCAGCCGAGCCGTCGCAGGTCGACGAGGGCCGGCGCGTCCACCAGCTCCGGGCGCGTCTCCACCACCAGCCCGACGCATCGGCACGCCGCACGCTCGTTGTCCCGCTGCGCGGCCTCCACCGCCTCCCAGGAAGCCTCCTGGAACGCCGCCGCCCGTGTCCAGGAATCGGCCAACGCGAGGCCCGCCACGGACGAGGATTCCGCCGGAAGCTCGCCCGGCGCGGCGCCAAGCGACCGCATGCCGCCCGACGTGCGTAGGGATTCCGCCGGAAGCTCGCCCGCCTCGCCGTCCCCCTCCCTTCGGCGCGCGCCGGGCGCCTGCTCGCCGGGGAGATCGTCGCCCGCTGGCGAGCAGCCTGCGGGCCGGGAGGCGGCGCGCGCCTTCTCCCCTATTCCGTAGAGCTGCCTGACGGCCTGGTTGTAGGTCAGGCGGCCCTCGCTCACCAATTCCTGGATGGGGGCGGCAAGGGCGGCGCAGTCGACGCGGGCGGAGGGGATGCCGAGGGCCTCATAGCGGGCGCGGCGTTCGGCGGCCTGGTGCTCGGCGGCGGGCGTGACGCCGTCGTTGAGGGCGCGGAACAGCTCAGCGGCGAACCAGCGACGGTAGCCCTCCGGGTAGTCGCTCCACGTGCCGCCGAGCACGATGAGCTCCACCTTGTCCACCGGATGCCCCATCTGCGCGAGCGTGCGCAGACGGGCGCTCACCTGCAGGTAGGGGTCGAAGAACGCGCGCTCGGCCCGTTGGCAGGCGGGCTCGTCGGCCAGGTAGCTCTTGGGCATGCGCACGTCGTTGGGGCAGTACAGGCAAGCGCCGGCGCAGGGCCACGGCCTGGTGATGACGGTGACGGTGGCCACGCCCGAGGCCGTGCGCCGCGGCTTCATCCGCAGCAGAGCCATCAGGCGCTCCTCCAGGGCGGCGTCCACCTCCCACGTGCGCCAGCGCTCGGGCTCCTCATCGCGGACGCGCAGGTAGAACGGCAGGAGCGCCTTCTTCACGTAGCGGCGTTCCGAGCCGCCCGCACGCCGGTTGCGCTCGTCGAGCAACCGCGCGAGGCCACGCGCGTCAAGCGGCGCGCCCGCGCCCGTCGCCTCGGTCCGCAGC
>CANSQW010000297.1 GCA_947649215.1 uncultured bacterium
CCTTCGCCGACGCAGCCCGCGCCGCGGCGGGCGCAGCGCCGCTGCTGGCTTTGGGCGCCGGCGCCTGCACGCTCTGCGCGCAGTGCACCTGCCCCGACGAGCCCTGCCGCCAGCCCGAGCGCGCCCTCACGTCCATGGAGGCCGCCGGCCTGCTCGTCTCCGACGTCTGCGCCGCGGCGGGCATCCCCTACAACCACGGCCGCGGAACCATCGCCTTCACGAGCTGCGTCCTCGCCTAGGCGCGGATTAGCAGGGCGCGCCGTTCTTTTTCGCGCCCCCAGATGCAAATTCGCGCGGTTTTGCACTGGCCCTCGACCCATTGACAGCGAAAAGCGCTCCTTGAGCCTTACCCGACCAGGGCTTTTGCCATCTAGGGCAAGTCGCGCGAGCCGTTACGTGGCGTTCGGGAGTGCAAAACCGCGCGAATTTGCATCTGGGGGCGGAAATCGCACGGCGCCGAAGCGAACCCCCCCCCCGCCGGGCAGCGGCGAACGCGGCCGGGGCCGAGCAGGCGCGCGGCCGGGCAGGCGCTAGCGGCGCTTGCGTCCGCCCGATCCCGTCTCGCTGCGGATGACCATGAGGCCACCGATGGAGATGGCCGCTATCATGATGATTATCTGCCACATCGGCATGCCCTCTGGCGCCGGCTCCTCGGCGCCCTCGCCCGCAGACTCCGCCGGCCCTGAGGCCTCCGGCGCGGTCGGGGCCGGGGTGGCGCTCACGGCGCCGGGCTCGAGCCCCTCATCGACGCGCACGTTGAAGGAGAAGGCGATGCGGTAGTCGGTGAACGAGGGCAGGATGGAGATCCCCAGCAGGTTGAGGACGTCCTCGCGCAGCTCGTAGTCGAGCGCCACACGGTAGTCGCCCTCGCCGAACGTACCCACCTCCACCGCCTGGCCGCGCACCGCCGTGCCAGCCAGGAAGTCGAGCGTCACCTCGGGGGCAGCCGGAGTCCCGCCGGCCGGCGCGCGCGACACGATGAGCGCGCCGCGGCCCAAGTCCTGCTCGGGCACGGCGAACTCCGCATCGCGGCCGTTCTCGTCCCGGTTGACGGAGAGCGCCGGATCGAGGTTGAGCGCCTCGATGTCCTGGTCAAGCTGGAAGCTCAGCGCCACGCCGCTGCCGGGCGCCACGACGAAGGTGGGCACGCCGTCCGCGCCCTCCTCCACCCGCGCGTAGCCGGCGACGGAGAAGCGGCCCAGCTCCCAGTCGAAGTGCGGGTCGCCCTTGCGCAGGGCCTCTGTGCCCCTGAACCCGTTGTCGGTGCCGGTGTTGACCGTCTCGCCCAGCACGTAGGCGTCGCCCTCCGCCGGCTCGTCAGCCCACGCCGCAGCCGGCCCCGTCGCCAGCGCGGCTGCCAGGACCAGCGCCACCAGTGCAGCTGCCGGTACCGCAGCCGCCCGCATCCTCCCGACGATGCCGCCCTCCCTGCCGGTCGTCCCCATGGCACGCTCCCCTCAGTCGCTGTGGATTCCAATCGATCTTGGGTGCTATTCTAATATGATTCAGGCTTAGTAATGATGAGATAATCAGCCTATTACGTATCACTCAGCAAAAGAAAGGGGCCCGCACGCAGGCGAGCCCCTCGGATCAGTCAGTCGGCGGCTTCGGGCGCCGGCCCAGGCTCCCCGGGGCCGGACGGATGAAGGCGCCGCACTTAGGGCAGCGACGGCCTCCCTCCGGCACCTCGGTGCGGCAGCACGGGCACAGCGTCACGCCGGGCGCCGTGGTGTCCTTACCCAGGCACCGCCCGCATCCCGAGCACTGGTAGCACACAGGGCTACTTCCCCTCGTAGAACTCGTCGACGGCCGCGAAGAACGCCTCGATGTTCTCCCACGGGCTCATGGGCGGCACGTCGCAGCCGGTGGAGGGGATGAAGTTGGGGTACTTGGAGCACGACTCCATGAGGGCGAGGGTGGCCTCGCGCACGCTCTCCGGCGTGCCGTTGCGGATCTGGCCGGCCGGGTCCACGTTGCCCAGGGCCAGGACGCCCTCCGGGATGCGCGGCATGACGTCGGCCATGTCGACGGCGTTGCCGAAGTGGTAGGCCGCCGCGCCGGCCGAGAGGATCTCCCCCATCTGCGCCACGGCCCCGCCGCCGCAGTTGTGGTACACCACCGCGAAGGAGTCGTCCTGCACGGCGTCCACGATCCGCTTGACGTAGGGGGCGCTGAACTCGCCGCAGAGCTCCGGCGAGAGCAGGCCCGCCAGGGGCTCGGCCATGACCACGCCGTCGGCGCCGGCCTCCTTGAAGGCGGCGGCGTAGGCGCAGATGAACTCGGTGCACTTGTCCAGCACCGCGTGGACGAGCTCGGGCTCCTCATAGAGCAGGATCATGACCTCGGACACGTCCGCCAGGCGCCCGGCCAGCGAGAACGGGCCGATGACGCCGGCGAGCACGGGGCGGTCGGCGATCTTGGGCGCCACCTCGCGGATGGCCTGGACGTAGAGCCCCGTGCGCCCGTCGCCCACCTCGGGCACGGCCAGCTCGGCGGGGTCGGTGTCCTCGTCGACGACGGAGCCCACCACCGTGGGCACCTCGTCGTCGGAGACCACGACGGTCGACCCGAAGGCCTCGGCCTCCACCGACAGGTCCATGAACGACACGCTCGCCGCGGCGT
>CANSQW010000298.1 GCA_947649215.1 uncultured bacterium
AGATCGCTCGTCGGCAGCGTCAGATGTGTATAAGAGACAGGCCGCGGAGGCCGCGGAGGACACCCCGGCCGCCGAGCCGGCTGCCGCGACCGAGGCCCCTGCGCAGCCCGAGGCCGAGAAGCCGGCCCGCAAGACGCGCTCGCGCAAGACGCCGGCCAAGAAGGCTGCCGATGAGGCCGCGCCGGCCAAGCCCGCGCGCCGGGGCCGCCCGCGCAAGACGCCCCTCCCCGCCTCCGACGCCGCCACGCCCGAGGCCTACATCGCCGAGCTCGTGGAGAAGGCCGGTGCCGCGGGCATCGGCGTCAGCCAGCTCGGCGGCGAGGTACGCGCCCGCTTCAAGGACTTCAAAGTACGCGACCTGGGCTTCCCCCAGATGCGCGCCTACCTGGAGGGCCAGCCCGGCTTCACCGTGGAGAAGGAGGACGGCGCCTTCGTCGTGCGCGCCCGCTAGCCTCATCGCCGCTCACGCCGGCGCTCGTGAAGAACCCGTGCCCTTTGAGCCGAGGGCGCGGGTTCTTCCCTTACAATGGCGGTATCAACGCACGTGGCGAGGTAACGAAAGGGGGATGGTCCGTGGCGACGCTCACCCTGTGCCTCCTCTTGCTCGCCGCCGTCCTCGTCTCCTCCGTCATCGACCAGATCGTCCCCAAGGTGTCCCTGCCGCTCATTCAGATCGCGCTCGGCCTGGGCATCGCGCTGCTCGCCTCCACCAACATCACCATCGGGCTCGACCCCGAGCTGTTCCTCGTGCTCTTCATCGCGCCCCTTCTCTACGACGAGGCGAAGAACGCCGACAAGGGGGCGCTGTGGGGCCACATCAGGCCCGTGCTCTCGCTCGCTATCGGGCTCGTGGTGGCCACCACCCTCATCATCGGCTTCACGCTCAACCTCATCATCCCCTCTATCCCGCTGTTCGCCGCCTTCGCGCTCGGCGCGGCGCTCGGCCCCACCGACGCGGTAGCCGTGACGTCGCTGTCCAAGGAGGTCGCCATCCCCGCGCGCCAGAAGTCGGTGCTCAAAGGCGAGCTTCTGCTTAACGACGCCTCGGGCATCGTATCGTTCCAGTTCGCCATCGCCGCAGGCGTGACCGGCTCGTTCTCGCTCCTCAACGCCACCGAGGTGTTCCTTCTCGAGTTCTTCGGCGGCCTGGCGGCGGGCATCGCGCTCGGCCTGGCCGGCAACCTCCTCGTGCGCAAGGTTCGCTCCATCGGGGTGGAGAACACCACCTTCCACGTGCTGTTCGAGGTGTTCACCCCGTTTCTCGTGTACCTGATCTCCCAGGCCCTCCACGTGAGCGGCATCATCGCCGTGGTGGTGGCGGGACTCGTGAACGTCATCTCGCCGCGGATGATGGGGCCGTCGGTCTCGCGCATGAACATCGTGTCGTCGAGCGTGTGGCGGGTGCTGTCCTTCGCGCTCAACGGCGTGGTGTTCGTGCTGCTGGGCACGCAGCTGCCCAACGCCATGCGCCGCACCTGGGACGACGTGTCCATCCCCAACGAGCTGCTCATCGCCTACGTGCTGGGGCTCACCCTCCTGCTGCTGACCATCCGCTTCATCTGGGTGCTCGCCATGGACTGGGCGCACGCCCGCAGGGGCGAGAAACGCCGCTTCACGGCCCACGACGCCAAGATGGCGCTCGTCACCACGCTCTGCGGCGCCAAGGGCACCATCACGCTCTCGATCATGTTCACCATCCCCATGTACCTCTCCTACGCCACGGCGGACCATCCGGCCATCCGGTTCCCCCAACGTGACCTGCTCATCTTCCTGGCCTGCGGCGTTATCGTATGCACGCTGCTGCTGGCCACGTTCGTGGTGCCGCTGCTGGCGCCCAAGCCGGCGCGTAAGGAATCCGAGCAGGAGATCCACGACCGCGACACCGCCTGCTACATCGACATCCTGCGCACCGTGATCGAGGAGCTGACGGCGCGCCAGACGCCAGAGAACCGTGGGGCCACGCGCGCCGTCATCCGGTCATACCACGACCGGATCGAGTTCATCAAGGAGAACAGCGACCTCGAGAGCGAGTCTGACATCGGCTTGCGCCTCCAGGCCCTCAGGTGGGAGCGCGAGCGCGCGCTCGAAGTCATCGAGGAAGACGCGGTGTCGCCGGTGGTGGGCTATCGGTACCTGAGCCGCCTCGACCGCACCGAGCGCCTGCTGCGCCATAGCAGCGACCGCACGTCGTTCCACACCTCCATCCTGCGACTGCGCACGCTGCTGCGCCGCGGCCTGCACGCCGTCATCCGCGAGCTGCCCAACGCCGCCACCCCCACCCGCGCCGACGAGCTGCGCCAGCTGCAGCTCGCATGCACGAACTACGTCATCGCCCTTCTGGAGATCGCCATCTCCGACAGCTCCGTGCCCACCGAGGACGCCACCTCGCTTCTGCTCGAGTACCAGAACGCCCGCATGGTGCTCCAGGAGCAGCGCCCCACCATCACCACCGCCTTCAAGGTGGTCGACCGCGTCGAGGACGTGCGCCGCCTGGCCCTCTGCCTCGAGCTCGAGCAGATCCAGGCCAAGTACGAGGAGGAGTGCCTCTCCCGCGAGGGCGCCAAGCGCATGCGCGAGAACGTGAACCTCATGCAGCTCGACCTGGAGGACAACGTCTAG
>CANSQW010000299.1 GCA_947649215.1 uncultured bacterium
GCGTGGGCCTGCTCTCGCCCGACATCGTGGAGGTGGACACCGGCATCGCCGAGGTGCGCGAGACCTTCAAGGTGCCGAAGGTGGGCACCATCGCCGGCTGCTACATCGTCGAGGGCGAGATCAACCGCGACGACAAGGTGCGCATCGTCCGCGACGGCACGGTCATCTTCGAGGGCTCCATGGCGTCGCTTCGCCGCTTCAAGGACGACGTGAAGTCCGTGAAGCAGGGCTATGAGTGCGGCATCGGCATCGAGAAGTTCCAGGACCTCAAGGTGGGCGACACCATCGAGGGCTACCAGGTCAAGGAGGTCGAGCGCACCGAGTAATCGGCTCGGTGACGACTCGGCTGTGAATCGGGCGCCGCTCCGGATGGGGCGGCGCCCGCGCCTATACTCTAGGCGTCGTCTACAGGAAGGAGCCCCTGATGAAGCAGGGAACGTCCAACCGCAAGGTCAACGAGCAGGCACGCGAGGTCATCGCGTCCATCCTGCTGTTCGAGGTGTCCGACCCGCGTCTCCATCTGGTCACCATCACCGGCTGCGAGGTGAGCTACGACCGCAGCGCCTGCAACGTCTACTACACCTGCGAGCCCGAGCGCTACGCGGATGCGGCCGCCGCCTTCGAGGGCGCCCGCGGCCGCATCCGCTCGCTCATGGCCAAGAAGCTGTCCTGGCGCGTGGCGCCCGAGCTGCGCTTCTACCGGGACGGCTCGGTGGACGCCGCGGAGACCGTGGGCAAGTACATCGCCGAGGAGAAGGCGCGTCGCGCGGTGGCCGACGCGGCCATCGACGAGGGCGAGGAGATCTAGCGCCGTGACCGTCACCCCCCAGACCAACACCACCCTCGAGGGCATCGCCGAGGCCCTCATGGGATGCTCCTCGGTGGCCATCTGCGGGCACGTGAGCCCGGATGGCGACTGCGTGGGATCCCAGCTCGCGCTCGCCTGCGCCCTGCGCGCGCTCGGCAAGCGCGTCTTCTGCCTGCTGGCGACCGACGAGCCGCTCGAGGGCACGCTCGCCTTTTTGCCCGGGGCCGATCGCCTCGTGCCCGCCTCGTCGTTTGGGGACTACGTGGAGTGCTTCGTGGCGGTGGACGTGCCCACGCCCGAGCGCCTGGGCGCCGCCGATGCCGTGCGCCGCGCCGCGCCGCTTACCGTCACCGTGGACCACCACGCCGTGCCCAAGGCCATGAGCCACCTGAGCTACACCGATCCTGACGCCGCGGCCACGGCCCTGCTTGTCTGGCGGCTCGTGGGCCACCTCGGCGTCGACTACGACGAGGCCATCGCCACCTGCGCCGACACCGGTCTCATGACCGACACGGGGCGCTTCCAGTACCAGAACGCCGACGCCGCGGCTTTCGAGGCGGCGGCCCAGATGGTGGCCGCCGGCGCCGCACCCGGCGCCATCGCGCGCGAGGTGTACCAGAACCGCCGGCTCGCCTCGGTGCTGCTGGAGGCCGTGGCCATCGCGCACCTGGAGCTCTCCGCCGACGGCCGCGCGGCCCTGAGCTGGCTCTCGACGGCCGACTTCGCCTCGTGCGGCGCCTCCCGGCCGGATGCCGAGCCGCTCATCGACGTGCTGCGCGCCATCGAGGGCGTCAGCGTGGCCTGCATGCTGCGCGAACAGGACGGCCAGGTGCGCGGCAGCCTGCGCGCCAAGGGCGACGTCGATGTGGCCGCGCTCGCCTGCGAGCTGGGCGGCGGCGGGCACCGCGCCGCTGCCGGCTTCACCCTGGACGGCTCCCTCGATGATGCCGTCGCGCTTCTGCGCGGGCGCCTGACGGCTCTCGTCGCTGCGGATGAGGCGGCCTCGTGAAGCGCGGGGAGTCGGGCCTGTCGCTCGTCGTGGGGGTGGACAAGCCCGCAGGCATGACCTCCCATGACGTGGTGAATCGCTGCCGCCGCGTGTTCGGCGAGCGGCGCGTGGGGCATGCCGGCACCCTCGACCCGCTCGCCTCGGGCGTGCTCGCCGTGTGCGTGGGGCCCGCCACCCGCCTCGACGCCTACCTGGCGGGGCATGACAAGCGCTATGAGGTGCGCGTCGTGTTCGGCGCCGCCACCGACACCGATGATGCCGACGGCGAGGTCACGCGCACCGCGTCCGTGCCCGACGAGCTGCTCGACCCCTTCTTCGCGTCGGTATTCGTCGCCTCCCTCGTGGGGCGGCACCGGCAGCTGCCGCCGGTGTACTCGGCCGTCAAGGTGGGCGGCCGCAAGGCGTGCGACGAGGCGCGCAAGGGCCGCATCATCAACCTGGAGCCGCGCGACATCGAGGTCTACGACGCGCAGCTTCTGGCGGTGAACGGGGCTGACGGCATGGCGCAGCCCTCGTGGGACATCGCCTTCCACGTGTCGAAGGGCACCTACATCCGCTCGCTCGCGCGCGACATCGGCGTGGCGCTTGACTGCCCGGCCCACGTGGGCGCCCTGCGCCGTACGGCGGCCGGCCGGCTCGCGCTCGACGAGTGCGTGACGCTCGAGGCGCTCGAGGAGGTGGGGCAGCGCGCCGCGCTCGACCCCGTGCGCCTGCTCGGCCTGCGCTTCGCCTACGCCGAGGGCCCGGCCGCGGCCCTGCTCGCCAACGGCAACCCGCTGCCGGCCGACGCG
>CANSQW010000300.1 GCA_947649215.1 uncultured bacterium
GGGTGGTGGCTGGGGGTGGGGGCGGGGCCACCGTGGGGGGGGGGGGGGGGGGGTAGGCGATGCGGGCGGCGGAGGGCGTCTGGCGCGCGATGCGGGCGTGGCCCGCGGGGGGGCGCCTGGCGCGTGATGCGTGGGTGCGGGGCGCGGAGGGGCATGCGGGTGCGGAGCGAACGAGTGTTTCACGTGAAACACTCGCGAGTTGGATCCAGGTGCAGGCGATGGGCGATGGGCCGCCGTATCGCGGACGGGCGTGGTGCGGCTGCGGGATGCGCTGCGCGATGTGGCGCGGTGGCTCCGGTATCGCGGCACGGTTTCCTCGTCCCGGAGTCGCGCGGGCCCCATCTCCGTCGGATCTGCGCTCGAATACTCTCCGGGGGTCTCGCCTTCGACCCGCCTGCGTCGGCCGCGGCGGCCGTCTGGCCCATCCGCACCCGTCATGTTGCGGCTGACCCTCCCGATCCCCCGCTGAGCGGGTGCGCGATGGGCTGTCCGAGACTTCGTCCCGCCGAGGCGTCCCAGGCTACGCGCAGGCCGGCCGCTTTATCCGTTCCGCTCGTTGTGCGGTTTCCTTCTCCCGCTGTCCTCGTCGGGTGGTTCGTATCCAATTTCGCGAGTTGTCCGAGGCGTGAGGCCGAGGAATCCCGCGCTTCTCTGGTTTTCGCCGACCTGGGCAAATGCGTTCAGCAGGGGCCGCATTTGCCGCTTTGCCCCCGGGTAGCTCGCAAGCGAAACCACCTCGCGTCGATTCTCGTTGCCGAGGGGACTTACGCGCGGCCGTGCTCGGGAAAGAAGGGGCATGCTGTTCGCAGGCACTCGGCATTGCGTGCCATGAAGGTGCAGGTCGCCTGGGCGGGCAGCTCCATGGTCAGGCCCATTGCCTCGGCGGTGTAGGCTGCCGCTTCCTGCAGGGCGATGAACGTGCTGCGCTTGCAGCAGCGCGGGCCGCCCACGTCGGCCAGACGACCGAGGATGCGCGAGGTCAGACGTGCTGTTTGCCCCCAGGGGACGGGGGTCATCGGCGTGGCTCCGAGCACGATGGAGCAGTACATCCCCGCGCTGATGGCCGCGCCGCAGGTGCCCCAGTAGCCGCAGGCGCCGCCGGGCACCGCCAGCGAGCGACGGCGCAGCTCGGCGAGCGCGGCGTCCAGATCCAGCGCGCCGCCGGCGTTGCGGTAGGCGGTCAGCAGCGCGGCGCCCACCAGCGTGTGATGCTCGGGGCCGTTGGGGTAGAGGGCGTCGTCGGCCATGATCTGCTGGGCCAACGCGACGGGGTCGCGCAGGTCGCTCGCGGCGCAGACGGTCAGCACGTGCTCGACACCGCGGGCGCGATGGCATTGGTCGCACACGTAGTGTCCGGCCTCGCAGACGGCATGCCCTGTCTCGACGCGCCCGCACTCCTCGCAGGTGACCTCCTGCACCTCCTCGAAGTAGCGCAGCGGCTCCCCGCATACCAGGCATACCCCCAAGCTTCGAGCCATCCCGCCCCCCTGTTCGTCAGTCGGTTTCGCCGCCATTATAGGCTACCTGCCGGCGGTGGGCTTTTCCTCGCCGTCTGTCTCGGCGTCCTCCCGCTGCCGCCCCAGAGAGGCCGAGGGGGCTTCTCTGCGTTCAGCGCCTCCTACTTGCTGGCGGGTGGCGCTTTCTGCCGGGTCGCTGCGCCTTGGTCCGATTGCCTCGCTCGCTTCCCGCCTGTCGCCCCCCCCGCAGGCGCCCGTATTCTCCTGGCCGACGCTCGGCATCACCCCGCTTTGGCCGGTTCGCCTTCCCGCAAGCCGCCTAGCAGCCCGTTTGCGCGGGGTGACTGGCGTGTTGGGCGGAGCGCGAGTGGCGTCTTGCGCGGATTCCGGCGAAAAATGGCCATTTGCTTCGAAATTCCGAGGTTGCGTCCGAGAGAGACGGGTGCCCGCGGAGGTCTTGCGTGTCGTTTGACACCTAAAATGGGGCGTTCGTTACACTCGTGCGCGCGAGGGACCCGTCCAAGGTCGCATCAGCCTCGGAATTTCGAAGCAAATGGCCAAAAAGCGGCAAATCCTCTGCAGAGAGGGGCGCGCAGGTGAGGGAGCGCGCAGGCGGGGGCACGCAGGCGGCGTCGCGCAGGTGATGGGCGCGCTCGCAGGCCGAGGCGGTCGCGGTGACCGGCACGGCGGGCACCGCGGTCGCGGCGGCAAGCGCGGCAGGCGCGGCGAGCGGAACTCCTGGCGCTTTGGGGCGCTCGTGGGTACAATAGGGCCAGCACTGACCCCGTCGCGGCCGTGGCCCGACGGAGGCTTGAGGAGAGGAAACCCATGGTACGTCCCTACGATGACGCCCCCGACGCCGAAAAGCGCGTGTCGGCTGCCGCCGATGCCCCTGGCGCGGAGGGCGCTTCCCCTGATGAGAAGGCCTCCGAGGCCAACCTAACGCCCGCCGACGCCTCTGCCGAGGATGGCGCGAAAGCGGCTGAGCCCGCGCTCGACCCCATCGCCGCCGCGGCCGCTGCTGCGCGGGCGGAGGCGGAGAAGGTGCGCGCCGCCGAGCGCGCTCACGCCGCGATCCCGACCGATCAAACGGCTCCTGCCGACGCGGCCGATGCCGCGGCCTTCGCCGGCCCGGACGCCCCCGACG
>CANSQW010000301.1 GCA_947649215.1 uncultured bacterium
GGCCGAGGCCTCCCCGGCCTAGTTCGCCGTGTAGTCGACGCCGTCCTCCCAGTTCTCAGGCCACTCGTCATCGCCGACGACGGCATCCCCGCCATCGTCGGCGTCCGACGCCTGGCCGTAGGCCTGCTCGGCGCGCGTCCAATCCAGCCCGTGCTCGGCGCAGGCGGACTCCTCGCCGTAGACGAGCGCGAGCGCCGCCGGCGCCTTGTCGGCGCCGCCGATGACGGCCAGCAGCTCGAGCAGGTGGATGGCGGCCTCGGCCTGGGGCAGGATGAGCTCGGCGTCGTCGGCGGCCATGAGCGCGGCAGAGAGCTCGGCCATGAGCATCTCCACCGTGTAGGCGCCCTCGAAGCGACCCGCGTCCACGGCCTCGATCACGGCAGCGCCCGCAGCGGAGAGCGCGCCGGGGCGCATATCACCCAGGCCCGAGCCAGCCGGCGAGCGGCGCACCGCGCGGTAGAGCGCATCAGCCTCCACCGCAGCCACCACCTGGGCTGCCACCTGCATGGTGAACGCGGCACGCGTGAGCTGGGCGGCACCGGGGGTGCCCACCTCGTGCACGGTACCGCAGAGCGCCTCGAGCAGCGGAGCCGCCCGGTTCAGCGCATCTCCCTCGCCGGCGGCGAAGCAGCTCAGGTTGTCGCGGGCGAAGGAGTCGGCGCGGGCGAGGTCGTCCACCACGAGCGGCGCCTCCACCATCACCAGATCGCTCACCGTGGCCACGGCGTTGAGCTCCCGGGCGAAGCCGGGCGTGGTGGCGCTCAAGTCCACGAGCAGCGTGCCCGGCGCGAGCGACTGCACGAATCCGCCATCGCCGAAGTAGAGGTCCTCCAGCTCACGCTGGGTCGTGCTGAACGTAAGCACGACCTCGGCCGCCGCCACGTCCTCCACCGGCGCGTAGCCGGCCTCGGCCAGGCGATCGGCCACGGCGTCGATCAAGCGCTCGCTGCCGCGAAAGGCGTATCCCGTCGTCATGGCTAGTTGCCTCCCTTCACCTTGCGGGCGATGCGGTCGGCCACGGAGAGCTCCTCGCGCTTATCGCCGCCCCAGAACACCACGGCCACCATCCCCGGCCCCACATGGCTGCCGATAACCGGGCCGATGTTGCACTCCAGCACGAGGACGGAGTCGTTCTCCTTCATGAGCAGGTCTTTCAGGCGCGCCGCGTCCTTGGGCGCGTCCGCATGGCCGATGACCACGCACTGGGCAGCGCCGGCCGGTGCGACATGCTTCGCGTAGAAGTCGACGAGCGCGCGGATACCCTTCTTGCGGCCGCGGGCCACGCCCGACAGCGACAGCGTCCCGTCAGCGCTGATGACGAGCAGCGGCTTCACGTCGAGCGCCGCGCCCGCCACGGCCACCGAGGCGGGGATGCGCCCGCCGCGCCGCAGCGCGTCCAGGTCGTCCACCATGAACTCCTCGTTCACGAAGTAGCGCGCCTCCTCGGCCCAGCGCACCATCTCCTCGGCGGTGAGGCCCTTCTCGCGCTGCTGAAGCGCCTCGTAGATGAGGAGCCCCTCGGCGATGGAGGCCAGGTGGGTGTCGACCACGTAGAGCTCGGCCTCGGGGTGGGCGGCGGCCACCTGGTCGCGCACGAGCGCGGCCGCGTCATAGCTGCCGGACAGCCCGCTCGAGAAGCAGAGGTACACGGTGGGAACGCCCGAGGCCGCCGCGGCCTCGAACGCCGCGGTGAGCGCCGGGATGGACACCTGCGAGGTGGACGGCTCGGCACCCTCGCGCATGGCCGCGTAGAACTCCTCAGCGGTGCGCGAGCGGAACAGGTCGTCCTCGAAGGTCTCGCCGTCCACGATGTAGGGGAATCCGAGCAGGTAGACGCCCTCGCGGTCGACCAGCTCGAAGGGCAGGTCGCAGCACGAGTCGATGATCAGGTTGCACTGGGGCATAGGGGGAGTTCTCCTCTTTCTTCTTGAAACGTATCGCACAGGCGGCGCGGGACGCGCCCGGCAAGGCTACAGAACCAGCTCGCGCTCGGCCGCGCCGCCGCCGGTGATCTTGCCCACGATCTCGCTCATGCACTCGTAGACGATGCCGACGGCCGGGCCCACGTGCACGCCGATGACCGGGCTCACGGGCAGCACGTCCACCGCGCGCCCCACCAACGGCTCGATGACCTCGCGCGCCCACTGGACCGCCGGGGCCTTGTCGCCGATGTAGTGGACGACGATGCGCTTGAGGCCGTGGGCCTCGATGTCCTCGCGCAGCGTGTCGACGATGCGGGCGAGCGCCTTCTTGCGGGTGCGCACCTTGGCGAGCGTGGCGGTCGTGCCGTCGGTGACGGTGAGCACGGGCACGATCTGGATGAGGTTGCCGAGCAGCGCCGCCGCCCCGCCGATGCGCCCGCCCGCCTTGAGGAAGGTGAGCGACTCGGGCGTGAACAGAAAGCGCGTGGACTCGATGCCGCGATGCACCGCTGCCGCGCAGGCAGCCAGGTCATCCCCGGCGTCGCGGGCGTCCGCGGCGTCGAAGACGGGCCACGCCTCGTCATAGCCGCAGGAGGTCGAGTCGATGAGGACGCAGCGGAAGCCCAGGTTGCGGGCCTTCACCGCTGTCTCTTATACACCTCTCCGAGCCCACGAGA
>CANSQW010000302.1 GCA_947649215.1 uncultured bacterium
CTTAATCTCCGTCCTCAATGCAAATTCGAGCGGTTTTGCACTCGCCCGTGCCTCATATCGGTGCCTCAGTAGGTCCTGTTCTTTTCGCGACCTGGGGTTTTGCCTGGCGAACCTGTGTCTGCGCGCGCTATCCTGCTTCTGCGCAGTGCAAAACCGTGCGAATTTGCGCCCGACCTCGTTTTTCGTCAGCCTTCGTCCCGAAAGGACGCCCGTGAACGCTCCAGTCGCCTCTCAGAGCGCCTCGTCTGCGCCCGCCCTCGACCTCTCCGCCCGTCCCACGCTGGTCGCGTGGCTGGACGAGTACGCCGCCATCGAGCGCGAATGGATGGACGGCCTGAGCGCCTACGGCCTCGACTTCGCCCCGCGCGACGAGGACGCGGCCGCTGTGGCCGCCCTGCGCGAGCGCCTGCGCGCCAAGGGAGCCCGCTTCCGCAACGGCGGGGCCAGCGTCTCGGCGGGCCGCATCTCGTCGGCCTGCCTCGCCTGCACGGGTGACCGCGGCAGCCGCTCGTTCTTCCTGTCGCTCTTGTGCAATCGCTCCTGCTACTTCTGCTTCAACGTCAACCAGGAGGACTTCGAGCAGAGCCGTCGCCTCAAGCCGGGCTGGCGCGACGAGGTGGACGCCTTCCTGGCTGCCCCCGACGCGCCCACCCATGCGGCGCTCACCGGCGGCGAGCCACTGCTGCACAAGCCCGAGGCCGTGGAGTTCTTCCAGCGTATCCATGGGGCCGCCCCCGACGTGCACCTGCGTCTCTACACTGCCGGCGACTTCCTGGACGAGCCGACCGCCCGCGCCCTGCGCGACGCCGGGCTCCAGGAGATGCGCCTGTCGGTGAAGCTCGGCGACGGCCCCGAGGCCGACGCGGCCGCCATCGACCAGGCCCTGGCCACGCTCGCCCGTGCGCGCGAGGCCATCCCCGACGTGATGGTAGAGATGCCGGTCATCCCCGGCACCGAAGATGCGATGCGCACGCTTTTGCGTGGCATGGACGAGCAGGGGCTCTTCGGCATCAACCTGCTGGAGTTCTGCTATCCCTACGGCGACTGGGAGGAGTACCGGCGCCGCGGCTTCAAGGTGAAGAACCCTGCCTTCGAGGTGCTCTACGATTACGGCTACGCGGGCGGTCTGCCCATTGCCGGCAGCGAGCGCGCCTGCCTGGAGCTGCTGGAATGGGCCCTCGACGAGGGGCTCTCCCTGGGTGTGCACTACTGCTCGCTCGACAACAAGAACCGTGACCAGATCCTCCAGGCCAGCCTTGCCGCCGCCTCCACGGTGGATGCGCGGCTCTACCAGCTGGACGAGGACGACTTCTTCTACCGCGCCCTTAAGGTGTTCGACGGTGATGCGCCGGTGGCCCGCGAGCGCCTGCGCGCGGCGGGCGCCCCGTTCGCCGAGGGTGCCGGGGACGGCAGCCTCGTCACTCATCCGGGCAACCTCGCGCTGCTCGACGGGCTGGCCGTGGCGTGCTCGGTGAACGTCGCCCAGCCCGACGGCCCTGCCGGCGCCTGGCGCCTGCGCGAGCTCAAGCTGGTGTACCCGGCCTAGCGCAGCGCTCTGCCACGCCCCGCGTCCCGGCCCGTTCGGCTTGGCTGTCGCCCCGTCACCCGGCTTGAATACCGCTCCCCGTCATCCCCCCCCCGCCACTGCCACTTTTTCGGCGCAATCTGGCACAAAAGGTCAGTTTGGTACGGTGGTGGCCCCTGGGGGAGGACGCCTGGCGCTAGGGTTGACGGCGTTTTCCCAGGTGACGCATCGCGCAGGAGACCCCCAGGCCCTTTGACGAGGCTTTCGACCGTACCAAACTGACCTTCTGTGCCACTGCGGCGCGATTTTCTGGCTGTGACTGCTTCCCGTATGAAGCACCCCCCGCGCTCAGGTCGCCTTGCGCTCTCGCTACTGCCACTTTTTCAGCGAAGAATGGCGCATATTTGCGATTTGGTAGGGTTGGAGGATGCGAAAAGCGCCCGAGGCTCCTTGCTCGCGGTCGTTTGCCCAGGTCGTCTGATGCCGGCTTGGGGCGCGGCGCCCGTAATGGCGTCAGATACCCTACCAAATCGCAAATCTGTGCCACTGCGGCTCGATTTTCTGGCTGTGACTGTCGACGTCCTGCTCCGTCGCGTCGTGTCGCGCGTTACCCCGCGATCATGCGGCGCACGATGGCCGCGCAGTGACGTGCGGCGGCAGCCTCGAAGACGGGGTAGTCCACCGCATCCGAGCCGTCGGCCTTGTCCGAGATGGCGCGCACGATAGCGCACGGCACGCCGTTCAAGTGGCACACCTGCGCGATGGCAACTCCCTCCATCTCGCAGCATCGCGCGTCGAACGCAGCGGCGATGCGCTCCTTCTCGGCGGCGTCGCGCACGAAGCGGTCGCCCGAGGCCACGCGTCCCTCGTGCGCCACGACGCCCTCGGCCCGCGCCGCCGCGACGGCCGCGGCGCGCAGGTCCGCGTCGGCGGGGAAGGCGAGCACGTCCATCCCGGGCGTCTGGCCCGGCGCGTAGCCTAAGTTGGCCACGTCCATCACCCAGTTCACCGCGTCGGCGGCCACCACCACGTCGCCGATGTCGATGGACGCGTCGAGCGAGCCGCCCACGCCG
>CANSQW010000303.1 GCA_947649215.1 uncultured bacterium
CGGGGGGGGTCGTGCAAGACTATCTCGCGAAACTGGCCAAAAGCGTCGAAATTCCGAGGCTCTCGGGCGCCTCATCGAACAGCGAGCTCGCAAAACCCCAGGTCGTGCTTTCTGCCTGACGGCGAAAGAGACGCTCTGGCCCCGAATCAGCGCCGCCAACCTCGGAATTTCGACGCTTTTGGCCAATTTTCACGCCAATTGCCGCGCTCGTTCTCGGGGGCACAGCGCGGCACGGCGCAAGACGAGGCGAGGGGTGCGAGCGCGGAGCGCGAGGCAGGGAGGCGAGCGGCGGCGGCGCGGAGGACGCGCAGGGGCGGCAGGCGGACTTGGGCGCGGCGGGTGCGGCGCGGCTTCCCCGCCGTTTCGCATCCAATCTCGCGACCCGTCCGAGGCCGGGCGAGCCCGGCGAAAGGCAGATCGCGTTTGGGGCGCACGACAAAAAAGGGCCCCGATTTCGCGGAATCGGGGCCCCGGTTCGGACAACTCGTGAAATTGGGCGCGAGACGGCTAGTCGATGCGCTCGTTCTCCAGCTCGTCCTCGAGGGCGCGGGGCGCGCCGTCCGCAGACGCGGTGGGCGCGGCCTCGCCGCCGGCGACAGCGACGCTCGCCTCCGTGCCAGCCACGGCCCCGGAGGCGGCAACTCCTGCGGCAACAGCCTTGTCCGCGAGCGCGTCCTCCCCTGCCGCAGCGCCCTCGCCGCGCTTGAGCGGACGGCTGGCGGGCTGGGCGGCCAGCTCCTCGACGGCAGACGCGGTGGGCGCGCCGTCATCGGGCAGCACCACGTTGAGCAGGATGCCGGCCACCGATCCCACGGCCAGGCCGGAGAGCCCGACGGTCACGCCGGCGACCGCGATGGTGATGGCCCCGCTCGCGCTGTAGGCGATGCCGAGGGACAGCACGAGCACGATGGCGGTGATGAGCACGTTGCGGCTGCGGGTGAAGTCGACGCGGTTCTCCACGAGGTTGCGGATGCCCACCGCCGAGATCATGCCGTAGAGCACGAGCGACACGCCGCCGATGACGCAGGCGGGCATGGCGGCGATGACGGCCGCGAACTTGGGGCAGAACGAGAACACGATGGCAAACAGCGCCGCCAGGCGCACGACGCGCGGGTCGAAGACGCGGGTAAGGGCGAGCACGCCGGTGTTCTCGCCGTAGGTGGTGTTGGCCGGCGCGCCGAACAGCGACGCCAGAATGGTGGCCAGGCCGTCGCCGAGGAGCGTGCGGTGCAGGCCGGGGCTCGCGATGTAGTTGCGCCCGCAGGTGGAGCTGATGGCCGACATGTCGCCGATGTGCTCGATCATGGTGGCGAAGGCGAGCGGCATGATGGTGATGATGGCGGTGATGGCCAGGCCCGCGTTGAACCCGGGGCCGACGAGGGAGAACACCGTGTTGTCCCAGAGCACCGGCAGGCCGATCCAGTCAGCCTCGGCCACCGGCGCGAAGTCGACCTCGCCCACGAGGGCCGCCACCAGGTAGGCGCCGATGACGCCGAGCAGGATGGGAATGATGCGGATCATGCCGCGACCCCAGATATTGGCCACGATGATGATGGCGATGGCCACGAGGGCCACGAACCAGTTGGTCTCGCAGTTGGCGATGGCCGACGAGGCGAGGATGAGCCCGATGGAGATGACGATGGGACCGGTAACCACCGGCGGGAAGAAGCGCATGACGCGCAGCGGCCCAAAGACGCGGAACAGCGCGGACAGCACCAGGTAGAGCAGGCCCGCGCAGGCGACGCCCAGGCAGGCGTAGGGCAGGAGCTCGGCCTCGCCGTTGGGGGCGATGGCCGCGTAGCCGGCGATGAACGCGAACGACGAGCCGAGGAACGCCGGCACCTGGCCCTTCGACAGCAAGTGGAAGAGCAGCGTGCCGATGCCCGCGAACAGCAGCGTCGCCGAGACGGACAGGCCCGTCAGCGTGGGCACGAGGATGGTAGCGCCGAACATGGCGAACATGTGCTGGAGCCCGAAGAGCGCCATCCGGGGCGCTCCGAGGCTGCGCGCGTCGTAGACGGCCTTGGCTCCGGAGGCCGCAGCGTCATCGACGACAGCCTGGTCCTGGGGGATGGTCTCCTGCTCGGTCATGGGTCCTCGCTTCCGTGGGCTCTTCGCGCGGTCGCCCGAAGGCGCCGTGGGCGATGGTACCACGACGCGGGCGCGCCGGGCAGGGCAGCGGGGCAGAAGTCTCCCCATATTAAAGGTAAGCGTGCCCGCCAGACGAAGGGCCGATGCGAAAAGCCGCCCTTCGCAGCAGCGCGCGAGCGGCGCCCTCGCCGGGCGCGAGAGCCCCGATCGGGCGCGCGGGCGCGACCCTACGTGCGCAGGTAGGGGGTTCGCCGGCGTCTCGGACGCCCCTCGCGCCCGCGCCACGCACCCCGACCTTCGGGCGCAGGGGAAATAGCGGGGCCGGGGCGCGAATCGGCTCCGATTTCTGCGAGAAAAGCCGGTTCTGCATGGTCGTTGGCGCCCTAAGAGGCTCCGCTCCCGCGAAGGCGCGGCGTTTGCCCAGGTGAGCATCGACACGAACGGCCGCGTTCGGCATCGGAGCCGCGTATCGCGGCCCCAGCATCATGCAAAGCCGGCTTTTCTCG
>CANSQW010000304.1 GCA_947649215.1 uncultured bacterium
GATCGCTCGTCGGCAGCGTCAGATGGTGTATAAGAGACAGACGCGGTGGCGCACGAGGCGGCGCTCGCCGCCGGCGCGCCGACCGTCGCCTTCCTGGGCGGCGGGATCGACGAGCCCTACCCGCGTCAGAACGTCGGACTGTTCCAGCGCATCGTCGACGCAGGCGGGGCGCTCGTCTCCGAGCATGAGTGGGACTACGCGCCGCTGCCCTATACCTTCCGTGAGCGCAACCGGCTGATAGCGGGGCTCGCGCAGGCGACGCTCATCGTAGAGGCGGGGCTGCCCTCGGGGACGTTCTCGACGGCGGATGCGGCGCTGGCGGCGGGGCGCGAGGTGCTCGTGGTGCCCGGCGCCATCACCTCGCCCGCCTCGCGCGGGGCGAACCGCCTGATCTACCAAGGCGCCGCTCCCATCGTGGACGACGAGGCCTTCGCCGATGCCCTGCTCACCGTCTTCGGGTGCCTGCGCCAGGAGCGCGCAGCGCTGGCGCGTGCGGATGCGGTCGAGCCGCGGGGTGCGGAGGCGGCGCTTCTGGCGGCGCTGCGGGCCGAGCCGCTGGGGATGGAAGCCCTGTGCGACCTGGCCCTGCGCCACCGCCGCGGCAGCGATGCCGTCACCTGGCTCATGGTATGGCTCGCCGAGGCCCAGCGCGACGGCCTCGTGGCGCAGTATCCCGATGGGCGCTATGGGCCGTGCGTGAGGTGAGAGTGGATGCCCAAGAGATGCATAGCAGATACCTATAAGGTATCTGTTGTCATGATAAGAGGAGCATGCTAGGATGGCGGAGAGGTTCGTCTACAACGTTGCCAAGAGCCGGGCCAACCTGCGCAAGCATGGCATCGACTTTGAGGAGGCCCAGCGGCTCTGGGATGACCGGTACGGGCTCATGAAGACGGTGAGGTGCCGGGGTGAGGACCGCAGGGTGCTGGTGGCCCGCTATGCCGGCTCGTGTTGGACGGCCGTGTATACGGAGCGTCTGGGGGCGGTTCGCCTCATCTCGGTACGACGCGCGACTAAGAGGGAGGTGGGCAGCTATGACCGATGGCGCAATGCTCTCCGCTGAGGAGTTCGATCGCCTCTTCGACGAGGGGATGGATACGACGCCCTACGTCATTCCCGGCACCGAGATCTGCGCCGCCACGGCGCGCAAGATCAGCGTCACCATGTCGCCGTGGATGATCGAGGAGCTCGACCGGGAGGCCGACCGCCTGGCCGTGAGCCGCCAGTCCCTCATCGTCATCTGGTTGGCCGAGCGGCTGCAGGAGGAGCGGGAGCGGCGCTGCCGCGCGTAGGCTCGTGGGGGTCTTCTGGCCTTCGGGCCGCCCGTCCGCCCGCGGCGCGGCGCTCTGGTATGCTGGCGCCCATGAATACGAACGTCACCGTCATAGGGGGCGGCCTCGCGGGGAGCGAGGCCGCCCTGTCGCTCGCGGCGCGCGGGTTCTCCGTGCGCCTGGTCGAGATGCGCCCGGGCACGCCCACGGCCGTGCACCACACCGCCGGCCTGGCCGAGCTCGTGTGCTCCAACTCCCTCAAGTCCACCAAGCCCGACAGCGCCGCCGGCATGCTCAAGGCCGAGCTCGACCGGCTGGGTCGGCCGTCTTCGCCGCGGCGCGGCGCCACCAGGTGGCGGCGGGCGGCGCGCTCGCGGTCGACCGCGCCGCGTTCTCCGCGGACGTGACCGCCCAGGTAGAAGCATCGCCCCTCATCGAGCTTGCGCGCGAGGAGGCCGTGGACGTGGCCGCGGAGGCCGCGCGCGCCGATGCGGTGGTGCTTGCCACCGGCCCGCTCACCTCAGACGCGCTCTCCGCGTCCCTCGCCGAGCTTACGGGCGCCGACCACCTGGCCTTCTACGACGCGGCAGCCCCCGTCGTCATGGCCGACTCGCTCGATATGAGCCGCCTGTTCCGCCAGAGCCGCTACGAGGAGGGCGCGGGCGACTACCTCAACGCCCCCTTCGACCGCGACGAGTACGAGGCGTTCATCGACGCGCTCCTCGGCGCGCGCCGCGTCATCGACAAGGCCTTCGGGTCGAAGGACCTGTTCCAGGCCTGCCAGCCCATCGAGGAGATCGCCCGCGCCGGGCGGGACGCGCCGCGCTTCGGCACCTTGAAGCCGGTGGGGCTCACCGATCCGCGTACGGGCCGCCGCCCCTGGGCGGCGCTGCAGCTGCGGGCCGAGGACGCCTGCGGACAGAGCTACAACCTGGTGGGGTTCCAGACGAACCTGGCCTTCCCCGAGCAGGAGCGGGTCTTCCGCATGGTTCCGGGCCTCGAGCACGCGGAGTTCGCCCGCTTCGGCGTGATGCACCGCAACACGTTCATCGACGCGCCCCGCCTGCTTGACGGCCACGGGCGCCTTGCGACGGAGGCCGCGCGGCGTCTGGGTGCGCCCGTCTACGTGGCCGGCCAGCTCGCCGGCACCGAGGGCTATGCCGAGGCCATCCGCTCGGGGCTGCACGTGGCCCTGGCCGTTGCCGCCGACCTGCGCGGCACGGCGCTGCCCGCACTGCCGCGGCAGACGGCCTACGGGGCGCTGCTCGCCTATGCCACCGATCCGGCGACCGTCGACTACCAGCCCACTGTCTCT
>CANSQW010000305.1 GCA_947649215.1 uncultured bacterium
ACACTAGATCGCTCGTCGGCAGCGTCAGATGTGTATAAGAGACAGCCTCCACCATCAGCGCCAGCAGCGTCACGAACTCGAGACGGCCGGCCCACATCTGGAAGATGTAGAACAGCTCGAGCGACATGGGCATGCCCGGCGTGGCCAGGCCGGTGGTGATGCCGCCGTTCGACGTCATGGCCACCGACTCGAAGATGGCCTGCGTGGCCTCGTAGCCGTGCGCGATGCCCACGAGCGCGCCCACCACGTAGGTGACCACGAACAGGATGAACACCGTCATGGCCTCCTTCACGATCTCGGGCGAGAGCACGCGGCGGCCCACATGGTTATACGCCACCACCACGCGCGCGGAGTCGGGCGCGAGCGCCTCCTTGATCGTAGCCACCATCGACTTGAAGATGATGCCCACGCGGCTGAACTTGATACCGCCCGCCGTGCTGCCGGCCGAGCCGCCCACGGCCATGATGAGCGCGAGCGTCAGGAACGCGCCGGAGGTGAACGCCGTGGTCAGCTGGTTGCTCGTGACCACCTGGAAGCCCGTGGTGGTAAACGCGGACACCACCATGAACAGCCCGCGGCGCAGCAGTGCCGGCAAGTCGGAGAACAGCGGGCCGGCCGCGAGCGACGCGGTCAGCACCACGGTCATGATGCCCACCCAGATAAGCATGGTGCGCGTCTCGATGTCGCGGAAGAACGTCCCCACGCGCCCCTTCCACACCTCGGCGTACACGACGAAGCTGATGGTGCCCAGAATCATGAGCACCATGATGACGAACTCGATGACTGCCGAATGGTAGTACATGATGGACTGGCTCATAGGCGCGAAGCCGCCCGTGACGAACGCCGAGATGGAAAGCCAGAGCGCCTGGAGGATGGCGCGCGAGGGCTCCATGCCGGCCAAAAGGCATATCGACCCGATGATGACCGTGGCCACCGCCACGATCTCCACCGTGATGCCGGCGATGAACTGGGTAGTCTGCACCACGTTGGGGACCACGTGCTCGCTGCGGCCCTCCGAGCTGTAGAGCGACGCGCCGGCGCGCTTGCCGAACAGCCCGATGGACAGCGCCACCACGATGAGCCCCAAACCGCCCAGCAGGTGCAGCATGAAGCGGAACATGTTGTCGGCGTTGGACAGGTGGTTGAGGTCCTGGATGACGGCGGCGCCGGTGGTGGTGAGGCCGGACACGCCGTCGAACAGCGCGTCCAGGTAGGTGACGTAGTGGCCGGAGAAGTAGAGCGGCACGGATGCGAACAGCGCGAGGATGATCCACGCCGTGCCGGTGACGGCGAGCGCCTGGCGGCGGTTGAGCCGCCCGGGCTCCACGCGCAGGAAGCGCAAAAGCGCGCCGGCGGTGAGCGCCACGCCGATGGAGAACAGGTAGCGCGCGGCGGGCTCCCATTCCTGGAAGATCAGGGCCACCAGAAGCGGCACCGCCATGACGAGCGCCGAGAACAGGATGAGCGTACCCAGGTAGTGGCCGATGACGCGCAGGTCGTAGAGTGTGAAGCGCTGCCACATAGGCTACCCCATCACCACGCGGACGACGGCCATCACGATGCCGAGGGCCACGATGAAGCTCGCCACGGACATGAGGACGAGGACGACCCCGTGCCCTGCCACGAAGAAGTCGGCCAGCAGCTGGCGGAAGGTGCTGCCCATGGGTCAGCCTCGAGCTCCGCCGACAGCCGCCCACACCGGAGCGGTCGGCACCGGCGCCGCCACGGCTTTCGCAGCCGCTTGGGCCGCGTCGACGCGCGCCCCCCGCAAGGGGGCGACGGGGGCGATGAATCTGTGACCGCGCGTAGGCATGCCGCCTATTCTAGTACAAAGAAAGGGGGCGCATCCACCGGATGCGCCCCCTTGGAGCCGTGTCGTCAGCTGCGGCCGCGCCAGCGGCCTCAGCGGGCCGCCAGTGGCCGAGCGGGCCGGCCGAGCACGGCAGGCTAGCCCTCGAGCAGCCCGTCGAAGTCAAGCGGGCCCTCCACCGTGCAGGCGTACTCGCCCTCGGCATCGAGGTCGATCAGCACGTGGCCGCCGTCGCGCAGCTCGCCGCTGATGACCTTCTCGGCAATGCGATCCACAATCTGGCGCTGGATGAGGCGCTTGAGCGGACGGGCGCCGTACACCGGGTCGAAGCCGTCGATGGACAGGTGCTCCATGGCCGCCGGCGTGACGTCGAGCGTGACGCGGCGGTCGGCCAGGCGAGCGCGCACCTCCTCCAGCTGGAGGTTCACGATGTTCTCGATCACGTTGATGTTGAGCTCGTTGAACGTGATGATGTCGTCGATGCGGTTGAGGAACTCCGGGCGGAACGTGTTGCGCAGCGCGTCCTGCATCTTGTTGGCGAACTCGGCCATGCGCTTGGCCGCGGCCTCGGGGGTCATCTCCGCCATGCCGTTGAGCATGTCGCCCATGGTCTCGTTCTCCTGGGCGCTGTGCTCGCGGATGAGCTGCGAGCCGATGTTCGAGGTCATGATGATGATGGTGTTCTTGAAGTTCACCACACGCCCCTGGCCGTCGGTCAGGCGGCCGTCGTCGAGCACCTGCAGCAGGATGTTGAACACGTCCGG
>CANSQW010000306.1 GCA_947649215.1 uncultured bacterium
GAGATTCGCCTTAGTCTCGTGGGCTCGGAGATGTGTATAAGAGACAGTCGCGGCGTGGGGCGCGGGCGACTCCAGGCGCTAGGCTCGCGGCGGGCGGTCGGCGGGGGCGCGTTCCTCCGCGAAGCCCTCCGTATAGGCCGACGGCACCACGAGCGAGCTGTTCTCGTCGGCCATGCCCTCGTGGACGAGGTGCATGCGGCGCAGGTCGTAGGCTATCTCGTCGTTGCGATACACCTCGGCCGCCTCGGAGAGAAGCTCGGCCACCATCTTCTCGGACTCCATGAGGGTGAGGCGCGCGCTGCGCCGCCGCTCGGCCTGGGCCTCCTGGGACATGACGTCCTGGAGCGAGCGCGGCAGGATGATGTTGCGCACCTCCACGCCCAGCACGGTGATGCCCCAGTCGCCCACGCGTTCCTCGATGGCGTTCTTGATCTCCTGGTCGAGCTGGTCGCGCCGCATGATGACCTCGCTCGCATCCGCGCGGCCGATGGCGTCGCGCAGGGCCGTCTGGGCGGTGAGCGTCACCGCGAAGCAGCAGTCCTCCACCTCGGTGCACGCCTTCTCGGGATCCCAGATCACCCAGTACAGCACCGCGTCCACGTCAAGCGGCACCACGTCGGCGGTGAGCGTCTCCTCGGCGCCGAAGGGGGTCACCTGCGTGCGCTGGTCCACCCGCAGCGTGCAGTACTCGAGCACGGGGATGGTGAAGAAGACGCCCGGCCCGGCCAGGCGCTGGAACCGGCCGCCGCGCAGCACCACGAAGCGCTCCCAATCGAGCGCCACGTGGATGGACGAGACGCCGACCAGGCCCACGGCCGCCGCCAGGACGAGCCCCAGAAGCGACACGCCGCCCGTGACGTGCCAGTCCGCCGCCAGGAGAAGCGCGAACAGCGCGGCGCCGAATACCACCTGGAGCGCCACGGCGCCCAGGCGCGACGAGCGGCGGTCGCGGCTGGATCGGTAGGCGTCGGCCGTCGTGCCGAACTCGACCTCCGCGCGCCGCCCCGTCGCGACGCCGTCCTCGCAGAGCGCGCCCTCGTCCCTCGGGCCGCGCGAGCCGCCCCTCGTGCTACGACCGATCATCGCCAGCTTCCCCTTCCCCCTCTGACCTCAGCTTCGAGATGACCTTGGCCACGAAGCGGGGGATGTCCTCCAGATCCATTCCCCGCTCGAGGCAGCTCTTGACGTAGTCCTCAGTGAGCACGTCGATGTCCGAGACCACCGCCTCGGAGGCGCCGGCGCGCACGTAGGCGCCGCTGCCGTGCCGCGTGACGATGTAGCCCTCGCGCTCAAGCGCCATGAACGTCTTGCTCACCGTGTTGAGGCTCACGTGGTTCTCCGCGGCGAACTTGCGCACCGAGGGCAGCTGCTCCCCCGGCTCGTAGTAGCCCGATGAGATGAGGAACACGAAGCGGTCGCGCAGCTGCACCCAGAGGGGCAGATTGCTCGCCTTGTCCACGTCGAACTTTGGAACCGCCTTGCCTGCCACCGCGCCTGAAGTCTCCCTTATCCCGAAGCCCTGCCGTCGCGCCCCATTATCGCACGGACGCGCGAAATGTCATGCGACACCTCGCCAGGCCTCGGCAAAACCACCGCCGACGAGAGGCGCCTCGAGCACGGGCGACCCGGCATGGATGAGCGCCACGCGCAGGCAGGCCGCGCCGATCAGCGTGGCCGCCGCCGCGAGCGGATACGCCCAGCCCGGAAGATCGAAGCGAAGCTGCAGGAGGTCGAGGACAAGCGGCGCCCCCAGCCCCATCAGCGTGAATCCTCCGACGAACAGGCCCGACTGCGCACCGGAGAGAAGCGGCGCCGCGGCCTCGGCACCGCCGGGGCCCGCGGCGACCGAGACGAGGTAGAGCGCCGTCGCGGCGGCCTCGACGATGATGAGGGCGACGTCGGCGCGGATGGTCAGGCGCCGCACGATGCGACACGCCGCAGCCGGACGCTCGTCGCCTGCGACAAGCAGAGCCAGCATGGCCACGGCCAGGCCCGACGCCAGCGCCGAGGCGACGAACAGCACGGGGAGCCACGGCGTGCTGAGCAGCGGCGCCCCGTCCGCCTGCCCGAGCAGGCGGCCCGCATAGACCATGACGCCGAGCGCCGCGCCAGCCGCGACGATGCGCGCCGCGACACGGACGCCGCCGAACGCGCCGCGACGGGGCGCATCCGCCAGGTCAAGGGCGAGCAGAACCACCAGAGCCGCCGCTAGGAGGGCGAGCAGGTAGGAGCCCGCCGTGACGAGCGTGAGGCTCGGACGCAGGAACAGCTTGAGCGCCAGCTCCGGGCGCCCGAGGTCGAACACGAGGCAGAGCATGCCGAAGGCGAGAAGGGCCAGGGCGGCGCCGTAGGAGGCGATGGCGGCGCGGCGCCGTCCGGCGCACCCCCGCGGATCGCCAGGGCCGAACCGACGACGCAAGCGCCCGCGCCGAGCCGCCAGGCCGAGAAGCGCGGTCAGGAACGCGGCGCCCGATCCCGCTCCCGCGCAGAACAGATATGCCGCCACCAGATCGCTCACCAGGGCCCCTCCCCAACGCCTCGCGCCTCCTCGGAATTCGGCAGCATTATAGC
>CANSQW010000307.1 GCA_947649215.1 uncultured bacterium
AGGGCGCCCTGCGCCTGGAGACGGGCGCCGTCCACACCGTGCGACCCCTGGAGGCGCGCGTCCCGCGGGGCCGCCTGACCGCCGTCACCGGCGTGTCGGGCTCGGGCAAGACCACGCTCGTGCTCGAGAGCCTGGTGCCGGGCCTTAAGGCGGCCATCGACGGGCAGCCTCTGCCCGCGCACGTCGCGGCCGTGGACGCGCCCGGCATCGCGCGCGTGAACCTCGTGGACGCCACGCCCATCGGCGTGAACGTGCGCTCCACCGTGGCCACCTACTCCGGCGTGCTCGACGATTTGCGGCGCGCCTTCGCCCAGCTGCCCGAGGCACGCGGACGCGGCCTCAAGGCGGGCGACTTCTCCTACAACACGGGGAGCCTGCGCTGCCCCACCTGCGACGGCACCGGCCAGGTCTCGCTCGACGTGCAGTTCCTCCCCGACGTGGACATCCCCTGCCCCGACTGCCGCGGCACCCGCTACGCCCCCGACGCCTACGCCCTCCAGATGACGGTGGACGGCAGCGCGGAGGGCGACCGGGAGGCGAAGGAAGACCCGGCGGCGGAAGGCGCCCGGGAGGCGGAAGGCGCGCGCCACGACGGCACCGCGCGCCGCGCCGACGACCTGGCGTCCGTGCGCACCCTCGCGCTGCCGGAGCTGCTCGCCCTCACCGTGGACGAGGCGCTCGAGGCGCTCACCGGGATCAAGAAGGCCCACGCCAAGCTCCAGACCCTCCACGACCTGGGGCTGGGCTACCTCACCCTCGGCGAGGCGACGCCCGCGCTCTCGGGCGGCGAGGCCCAGCGCCTCAAGCTGGCGAGCGAGATGCGACGCAGCCAGGCCGACGCGCTCTTCGTGTTCGACGAGCCTACCATCGGCCTGCACCCGCTCGACGTAGCCACCCTCGTCGCCGTGCTCCAGCGCCTCGTCGAGCACGGCGCCACCGTGGTGGTGATCGAGCACGACCTGGACATGATCGCCAACGCCGACTACGTCATCGACCTGGGGCCGGGCGGCGGCGCCGACGGCGGCCGCATCGTGGCCGCAGGCACCCCGGCCCAGGTGGCGGCCGATCCCGCCAGCGTCACCGGCCGCTACCTGCGCTCGGCGCTGGCGGGCCAGCAGGTGGAAGATGGCGACGCCGAGCACCAGGAGCATCGAGGCTGAGCGCCCGCAGCGCCGAGCCCGAGCAGGCTCCCCGCGCCCGGGGCCGGAGCGAAGGGAGCGCCCCCCCGCAGCGAGGAATCACGTGGTGCCCCACCACATGATTCCGCAGCAAGGAGGCGACCGAAGCCCTGCCCCGGGCGCGGGGAGCCGGACGGCCGGAGCCCGAGGCCCCGGGCCGCAAAGGCCGGAACAGGCCAGGACAGATCGAGAGGAGCCGAGAAGGCATGATCACCGAGGACGAGATAGCGCGGCACTGCTCGGCGCGCACGCTTCAGCGGGCGCGGGCCATCGCCGCGCGCGACCAGGACATCCTCACGCGCCAGTGCCGCTACGCGGGCGGCGAGGTGACGCTGTCGGCCTTCGTGGCCTCGAGCGCCGGCTGGTCTGACCGCTACCGCACCTCGGCGACGCTCGACGAGGCCGCCGGCGCGGTGATCGACTACTCCTGCACCTGCCCCGCCTTCCGCGGCGCGGACGGCATGTGCAAGCACGCCGCCGCGCTCGCGCTCGCCTACCTCGCGCGCCCCGACGGCTTCCTCGGCTGGCGCCCCGATGCCGCGCCCCAGACGAGCCCCGCCCTCGCCGCCTACCTCGACCGCGCCCGCCGCGCCTCCCACGAGGCGCTGCGCGACGCCGTGGACGTAGAGCTCATCTTGGGCTACGCCTACGAGAGCTGGACGGCGCGCTTCCGCGTCGTGGGCCCGCGCGGCGGCTACGCGCTGCGCTCGCTGGCGGAGTTCGCGACGGCGCTGCGCACGGGCGAGACGGTGGCCTACGGGCAGAAGCTCGCCTTCGCCCACGCGCCGGAGGCCTTCACCGCCCACGGCCGGGCGCTCGCCGGCTTCATCGCGCGGGCGGTGGCAGCGCGTAACCGCCTGGTCGCCCGGCGCGCCGGGCGCGAGGGCGGCACCGACCGCGAGCTCTTCCTCACCGAGGCCGAGGTGGTGGAGCTCATCGACCTGGAGGGCGGGCGCACCTTCACGCTCGAGGGCGGCGACGGCGTGCTCCGGCGCACCAACCAGGTGAGCGCCATCGACGAGGATCCCGCCCTCACGCTGCGCCTCTGCGCGCTCGATCCGGGCGGCTACACCATCATGCGCGACGAGCCGCTCGTGTTCGCGGCCGCCGGCGAGCGCCTCTACGTCGTCCAGGACGACCTGCTCTACCGCTGCACGCCTGCCTTCGCACGGTGCGCCGACTTCCTGCGCGCCGTCTACCAGTCCAGCGACGAGCGCCTCTTCGTGGCCGCGGCCGACCTGCCGCTGTTCTGCGCGGAGGTGCTGCCGCTGCTCGAGGAGCACCTGGACGTGCGTGCCCCGGCCGACATCGACCGCTACCGCCCCGTGCCCTGCACCTGTCTCTTATACACATCTCCGAGCCCACGAGACTAAGGCGAAT
>CANSQW010000308.1 GCA_947649215.1 uncultured bacterium
GCGTCGGGCAGGCGCCGCAGCCCGTGCAGGGCCCGAAGGTGCAGTCGGGCGTCGTCTCGCCCGCCTCCGCGCGCCTCCGCTCGCGCGCCAGGAAGCGCGACGACACGCCGGCCGAGATGTGCGCCCACGGCATGACGTAGCCGGGCTCGCGCGTGATTTGCGCGATGTCCTCGGGCACGAGGCCCACCTCATCGGCAGCCGCGCGCCAGGCGTCCTCGTCGAAGTGCTCCGTCCAAGCGTCGAAGCGGGCGCCGCGGCGCCAGGCCGCCTCCACCCAGTCCGCCGCCTCGCGGCCGCCACGACTCATGACCGCCTCCACGAAGCTCGTCTTCGGGTCGTGGTAGTGCACGTCCACGGCCTTGTACTTCACCGAGCGCTTGAGCAGCCCCACGCGGCGCAGCACCTCATCGGGGCTGATCTGCCCGTCCCACTGGAACGGCGTCTGGGCCTTGGGCACGAACACCGCCACCGACACGCTCATGCGCACGCTGCCGCGCTGCTCAGGCGGCACGGCGGCCTTCGCGCGGTCGTAGGCGCGCTGCGCGAGGCTCGCGATGCCCTTGATGTCGTCGTCGGTCTCGGTGGGCAGGCCGATCATGAAGTAGAGCTTGCAGCGGCGCCACCCGGCGGCGAAGGCCGCGTCGATGGCGCCGAACAGGTCGTCCTCGGTCACGTTCTTGTTGATGACGTCGCGCAGCCGCTGCGTGCCGGCCTCGGGCGCGAAGGTGAGCCCGCCCTTCTTCTGGCCGGCCACGAGCCCCGCCATCTCCACGCCGAAGGAGTCCAGGCGCTGGGAGGGCACCGAGATGCGGATGCCTCGCCCGTCGCAGGCGGCGTTCACCCGCCGCAGGATCTCGGCGATCTGCGAGTGATCGGTCGACGAGAGCGAGGTCAGGCTCACCTCGTCGTAGCCCGTCTCGGCCAAGCCGCGCTCCACGGCGGCCACGATGTTGTCGGCCGAGCGCTCGCGCACGGGGCGGTACATCATGCCGGCCTGGCAGAAGCGGCAGCCGCGGGCGCAGCCGCGCAGCACCTCCACGTTCAGCCTATCGTGCACCACCTCGGTGTAGGGCACCACGGCGGGCTCCCAGGCGTCGCTTTCCGCGAAGCCCTCGAACACGCGCTTCTCCACCACCGCGGGCACCTCGGGCCCGAGCGGCTCGGCCCAGCTGCCGGCCTCCTGCGCCTCGGCCTCGGCGCGCCAGCGGTAGAGCGCAGGCACGTAGGTGCCGGGGATGGCGGCCAGCGCGCGCAAGATGTCGGCACGCGAGGCGCCCGCGACGCGCAGCTCGCGGATGCGCGCGAGCGTCTCAGGCGTGGCCTCCTCGCCCTCGCCGATGGTTATGGCGTCGAAGAACGGCGCGTAGGGCTCGGGGTTGAAGGCGCACGGCCCGCCGCCGATCACGATCGGATCGCCCTCGGCGCGGTCGGCCGCGCGCAGCGGGATGCCGGCCAGGTCGAGCACCTCGAGCACGTTGGTGGCCGCCAGCTCGTGGGGCAGCGTGATGCCCACCACGTCGAACTCGGCCACGGGCGCGCAGCCCTCGAGCGAGAACAGCGGCAGCCCCTCGGCGCGCATGAGGTCGATGAGGTCGGCGGCGGGCAGGAAGGCGCGCTCGGCGGCAAGGCCGTCAGCCGCGTTCACCGCGTTCACGAGGATGCGCACGGCCTGGTTGGCCTGGCCCAGCTCGTAGGTGTCGGGGTAGACCATGCAGAAGGACAGCGCCGCCTCCTCCTTGCGCGCGGCCCCCCACTCATGGTCGAGGTAGCGCGCGGGACGCTCGACGCGGGAAAGCAGCGGCGTGAGCCGCGGCCACAGGTCGGTCGTGGGCACGCCCATGCCTAGCCCCTTCCGCGCGCGGCGCGCACGAGGCGCACGGCACCGCGCTTGGCCGAGTCGATCACCTTCGCGCCCGCCGGCGTGGAGGCCGCCTTGGCCGCTGCGCCCACGGCCTCGTCGCGGGCCTTCTGCACCACGTTGGCCATGCCCACGATGTCGCCGCCGGCCTCGAAGTACTCGATGGCGGCACGGCCCATGGCCTGGGTTCCGGCGAAGCCCACGGCCGCCTTCACCGCCCAGCCGAGCCCGGGGATGAGGCCCGCGAACTGGCGCGCGACGTTGCGGAAGAAGAACGCGCCGCCCACCACGGCGGCCAGCTCCTTCACACGCTCGACGTTAAGCGGCTGGCCGTAGGCCGCCGCTATCTGGAGGAGCATCTTGGCCTGGTTGAGGGTCATCACCGGCATGTCGGCGCCGGGGATGAACACCACCGCGCCGACGCCGGCGTTCTGCAGGGCCGTGGCGTTCACCGCGTCCGTCGACAGCGGGCGGCGCACGAAGGGGAACGCCAGCGCGAAGGCCAGCTTCTTCTCGGAGCAGGCCGCGATGATCCAGCGGCCCATGCGCACGTCGAGCGAGGCGCGCGCGGCATCGTCGAGCACGAGGGGCTCGCGCGCGGCGTCGGCCAACTCAGGCGCGAGCGTGCCGTCAGCCGCCGGCGCCGGCGTGTCGGGCGCGGCCACGTCCCCGGCGGGGATGGGCGCGCCGGTGGCCCT
>CANSQW010000309.1 GCA_947649215.1 uncultured bacterium
CCACGCCCGTCTCCGGGTCGCGGTAGGTGGCGCCGACGGGGCACACCTTCACGCAGGCCGGGTTCTCGCAGTGCTGGCAGCCCACCGTGAGGTAGCCCATCCGCACCTTCGGGAACGTGCCGGCCGGCGTGTCGGGGGCATCACCGCCGTCAGTGAGCGCGCGCGTCCACATGACGTCCGCGGGCAGGTTGTTGGCCACCTTGCAGGCCACCGTGCAGGCGTTGCAGCCCACGCAGCGCCTGGTGTCTATCGCCATTCCGTAATGGGTCATCTCTCACCCCTCCTAGTGCTTCTCGACTTCGCAGAGGAAGTCGTAGAAGGCGCTGTTCGAGCAGAAGTCGTTCATGTAGGCGCTGGTCAGGTCCTGGGTGTGCCCCTCGATGAACTGCCCGGCCTGGAAGCCGTGCGGGATCGAGACGACGCCCGGCTTGATGCCCTCGGTCACCAGCGCCCTCAGCACCGCGTAGCCGTGGTCGTTGTAGACCCTCACCACGTCGCCCTGGGCGATGCCGCGCGCGGCGGCGTCGGCGGCGTTGATCTTGATCATCGGCTCGGGCTCGAGCTCGCGCATCGCCGGCGTGTAGGCCAGCTGCGAGTGCACGTGGTACTTGTTGTGCTCGGAGCAGCCCATGAGCGGGTACTTCTCGACGAGCGGGTTCTCGGCGTAGGCCTCGTGGGCGGGCTCGTAGTAGGGGTAGCGCTCGTAGTCGGCCACCTTCTGGCCGAAGCTGTTGCGAGGCGTGGGCTTCTCCAGGTAGAACTTGAGGCGTGTGGACTCTGCCGGCCCGTACTTCACCACGTGCTTCGTCTCCGCGTAACCGGGCTGGCGCACCAGGGCGCCGTCCTTCATGCTGTCGAAGGAGACGCCTCCCGCAGTGTTTGCGGGAAGGTCGTAGACCAGGCTCAGGTACTCCTCGTCCGTCTGGGCGAACATCTTCTCCAGGCCCAGATAGGGAGCGATGCCGCGCATGATGTCCAGGTCGGACTTGCACTCGTAGAGCGGGTCGATGCCCCTCTGCGCGAGGGTAGGATACGGAACTGAGCACACGGGATCCATGTCGAGCACCTCGAAGGCATGGGGAACCGGCAGCACGATGTCGGCCCACTGAGCCGAGTCGTTCATGTTCACGTCGGCCACCACGACGAAAGGCACCTTCTTGACAGCCTCGATGAGCTCCTGACGGCCCGACTCGCAGGACAGCACGTTGCCGTTGCAGATCCACAGCACCTGCAGGTCAATGGGAACGCCGCCGAACTGCTTGTCCTCCATGACCTGGGGAAGGTACATGCCACAGAAACGCGGCCCCGGAGTCCCCATCATGAAGGCGCGCGTGTTGTAGCCGACCAGGCCCGTGGAGGGCGATCCGCAGACCGAGGCGCCGGGCTTGCCCGCGTTGCCGGTGACCGCATGGAGCATGGCCAGGTTCTTGTAGCTGTGGTGCGAGTTCACGTGGTGCCCGAGGCCCTGGAAGGTCATGGTGTAGACGGGGCCCTCCTGCGCGTAGACACGCGCGAGCTCGCGAATCTGATCGGCCGGAATGCCGCACGTCTCCGCAGCGCCCTCGATCGTGAAGTCCTTGATCTTGTCGAGCACGGTGGCGTAGACGGGGGCGACGGCGAGGCCCTGCACGTCGTAGGAGCCCTCGATGGCCGGATCGGCGGCGTCGTCGAGCTGCGCCCACGTGCCCGCGGCCTCGTCCCACACGATGACGGGGTCGACGACGGTGGGCTGGCCGGTGCTCGGGTTGACCGGGCCCTGCGTGGTGGGGATGCCCAGATCGCTTCCGCGCAGGTAGGTGCCGTCCTCCTTCACGAGGAAAGGCGCCACGGTGCAGGACTTCAGGTAGTCCACGTCAGCCCACCCCTGATCGACGATGTAGTTGATCATGGCGAGCATCATGGCGCCGTCGGTCCCGGGGGTCACGGGCACGTACTCGTCGGAATGCGCCGCTGACGCGGTGAACTGCGGGTCGACGGTGATGAGCTTGGCGCCCTTATCGCGGGCGTCGCAGATGAAATGCCAGGCGTGAACGTAGGCCTCGGCCGGGTTGCCGCCCCAGGCCACGATGGCCTTGGCGTTGACGGCGTCCACGAAGTCGTTGCCGGCGTTGCCGAGCAGCGCGGACTGCACATGGCCTTGGGCCTGGTCGCCGCCAGCGCCCATGATGCAGGCGCCGAGCGCGGTGGTGAAGCGCCCGTAGGCTACCGACATGAACCCGCCCATGGCCCCGTTGAGCGAGCCGTAGGAGCCGTAGGACGACCAGACGCCCACCGAGGTGCCGCCGTGGTCCTTCACCGCGGCGCCGATCTTCTCGCCGACCTCCTTGAAGGCCTCGTCCCAGCTGATGCGCTCCCACTGGCCGGCGCCACGCTCGCCGGTGCGGCGCAGCGGGTACTTCAGGCGGTCGGGATCGTAGACGCGCTGCGGCTGGGCGTAGCCCTTGACGCAGAAGCGGCGGCGCTCCGCGTCCTGCGGCGCGAACTCCTCGACGGGCATGGCGGTCGCGCGCACGACCTTGCCCTCGCGCACGGTCACCTGCATGGGGCAACGG
>CANSQW010000310.1 GCA_947649215.1 uncultured bacterium
CTCCTCCCCCATCGCTACACCAGCCCCTCCGGCGTGGCATCGGCGGCCTCGTCGGCCTGGCGGATGGCCACGCGGCGGATCTTCCCGTTCACGGTGCGGGGCAGCTCGTCGACGTACTCGACGATGCGGGGGTACTTGTAGGGCGCCGTCTGGTTCTTCACCCAGCGCTGGAGCTCGCGCGTGAGCTCGTCGGAGGGGCTGAAGCCCTCGGCCAGCACCACGGTGGCCTTCACGGCCGCGCCGCGCAGCGGGTCGGGCACGCCGGTGACGGCCACCTCGCGCACGGCGTCGTGCTCGAGCATGACCGACTCGATCTCGAAGGGGCCGATGCGGTAGCCGCTCGACTTGATGACGTCGTCGTTGCGGCCGACGTACCAGAAGTAGCCGTCCTCGTCGCACCAGGCGGTGTCGCCGGTGTGGTACCAGCCGTCGTGCATGGCGTCGGCGGTCTTCGCGGGGTCGCGGTAGTACTCCATCATGATGCCGGCCGGATGCGGGTCGATGCGGATGCAGATCTCGCCGGTCTCGCCGGTGTTGCAGCGGGTGCCGTCCTCGCGCTGGATCTCCACGTCATAGAGGGGCACGGGCTTGCCCATGGAGCCGGCGCGCGGCGTGGAGCCGGTGAGGTTGCCGATGGTGAGCGGCGTCTCGGTCTGGCCGAAGCCCTCGTAGATGGTAAGGCCGGTATGCTCCTTCCAGAAGTCGAACAGGTCGGGGTTGAGCGCCTCGCCGGCGGTGGTGGAGTACGTGAGGCTCGACAGGTCGAAGGCGTCCACGTCGGCGAGCATCATGAGCCGGTACATGGTGGGAGGGCAGCACAGCGACGTCACCTGGTAGCGCCCGATGAGCGAGAGGATCTCGCCCGCGTCGAAGCGGTCGAAGTCGTAGGTGAGCACCGCGGCCTCCATGAGCCACTGGCCGTAGAACTTGCCCCAGACCGCCTTGCCCCAGCCGGTATCGGCGATGGTGAAGTGCAGGCCCTCCGGGTCGACGTTGTGCCAGTGCTTGGCGGTGATGAGGTGCGCAAGCGCGTAGCGGGAGTCGTGGAGCACCATCTTGGGGTTGCCCGACGTGCCGCTCGAGAAGTACATGAGCATGGGGTCGCCCACGCGCGTCGCGCGCCGCTCGAAAGCGGCCGGCGCCTCGCGCACGCCGGTGTTGAAGTCATGCCAGCCCGCGCGCTCGATGCCGGCGGCGCAGATGCCCGCAGGCCCGGAGAGTGCGGCTCCCAGCGGCTCGTCGCCCGCGCGCACGAGCTCGCCGGCCTCGTCACGCGGCGTGAGGCCGGCGCCGGCGGGGTTCACCAGGACGAGCGTCTCCACGCTTGGGCACTCATCCGCCACAGCATCCACCACATCCGCGATGTCGCCGGCGCTCGTGCAGATGACGGCCTTGATGTCCGCCCCGTTCAGCCGGTAGGTGAGGTCATGCTCCTTGAGCATGAAGGTGGCCGGCACCATGACGGCGCCGAGCTTCGCCAGCGCAAGCGCCGTGAACCAGAACTGGTAGTGGCGGCGCAGGATGACCATCACGTAGTCGCCCTGGCCGATGCCGAGCCCCGCCAGGAAGCTGGCCGTCTTGTCCGACCAGGCCTTCATGTCGGCGAAGGTGAAGACGTGCTCCTCGCCCTCGGGGTTGCACCACACCATCGCACGGCGCTCAGGGTCGTTCGCGGCGATGTCGTCCACCACGTCATAGGCGAAGTTGAAGTCGTCGGGCGCCACGATGTCGAACGTGGTCAGGAGCCCTTCGGCGTCGTAGGCCTCGTTCACGTAGCGGAGGTTGATGTTTCTCATGGCTTGTGTCGTCCTTGCAGCTAGGGGCGCGCTCAGGTGCCGCGCCGGGCGGAAGTTATCGGGAGGGGTGCGGCGCTCGCCGGCACGCCAGGGGTCTGGCCGCAAGGCCAGCCGGGCGCCGGGGCGCCTAGATAATCTTCTCGTCGTGGGGCTTGAGGACAACCGCGAGGAACACGCAGGGCTCGCCGCCGATGGCGATCATGCCGTGTCCGCGCCCGGAGTCGTACATGAGGAAGTCGCCCGCCTCGAGCTCCTCCACGTGGTCCTCGTAGGCGAAGCGCATGCGACCGGAGATGATGAAGTCGAGCTCCTGGCCCTTATGGCGGGACAGGTGGATGGGCACGTCCTGCTCCTCGGGCAGGTAGGGCGCCGTCACCAGGAAGGGCTCGGCCAGCTTATGGCGGAAGTGGGGCGCCTTGTGCAGGTACTCGAAGCCTGCGCGGCGCTTGATGGACAGGCCGTCGGCCGCCCGGGTGAGCGAGTAGCCCGTCAGGTGCGGGTTCTCGCCGGTGAGCAGCTCTATGACGTCGACGCCGAACTTGTCGGCGCACTTGTACAGGAAGGTGAAGGACAAGTCCTCCTCGCCCGACTCCTGCGCGGCGTACTCGGCCGTCGAGCGGCCGGTAGCGTCCGCCATCTCCTGCAGGGTGAGGTCGAGGTCCTCACGCAGTGCCCGGATGCGCGCGGCCACCTCTTTGATGTTCGGCTCCATGAAGCGACCTCCTTATCCGGTCTCGT
>CANSQW010000311.1 GCA_947649215.1 uncultured bacterium
AGGTCTTCGACGAGGCCGAGAACCGCATGCACACCATCAAGGCGGTCATGTACGCGACCCTGAGGTAGCACTTCCCGCACAACCGCACTGACCCGCGCGGGCCCCGTCCCAGGGGCCCGCGAAGGGGAGGCCTGGCGCCTCCCCTGGGTCGTTGCACCCTTTCCACCCCCGATTCGTAAGAGTGGTGATCATCCATGGCCTATCAGAAAGGCGACGGCAAGAGCGTGGTCATCGCCCTCGGCGGCAACGCCCTGGGCAACACGCCCCAAGAGCAGCTGAAGCTGGTCGAGGGCACGGCCGTCCATATCGTTGACATGATCGCCGAGGGCATCAACGTCGTGGTCTCCCACGGCAACGGCCCCCAGGTCGGCATGATCAACAACGCGTTCGACTTCGCGCACGCCAACGACGGCAAGACCCCGGAGATGCCCTTCCCCGAGTGCGGCGCCATGTCGCAGGGCTACATCGGCTACCAGCTCTCCCAGGCCATCCTGAACGAGCTGAAGCGCCGCTCCATCATGCGCTCCACGGCGTCGGTCATCACCCAGACCGTCGTCTACCCCGACGACCCGGCCTTCGCCGATCCGACGAAGCCCGTCGGCCCCTTCCTCACCGAGGAGGAGGCGAGCAAGCGCGCGGCCGAGACCGGCTGCACCTACAAGGAGGACGCCGGCCGCGGCTGGCGCATGGTGGTGGCAAGCCCCAAGCCCCAGCGCATCGTCGAGTTCGACGCCATCAAGGACCTCATGGACGACGGCTACGTCGTCATCGCGGCCGGTGGCGGCGGCGTGCCGGTCATCGAGCGCAACGACTCCTACGAGGGCGTTCCGGCCGTCATCGACAAGGACCGCTCGAGCGCCAAGCTGGCCGCGGACTTCAAGGCCGACATGCTGGTCATCCTGACCGCGGTCGAGAAGGTGGCCATCAACTTCAACACGCCCGACCAGCGCTCCATCGACACCATGACCATCGCCGAGGCCAACAAGTACATCGAGGAGGGCCAGTTCGCGCCCGGCTCGATGCTGCCCAAGGTGCAGGCCTGCATCGAGTACCTGGAGGCCTATCCCCAGGGCAAGGCGCTCATCACCTCGCTCGAGTGCGCCGCCGCTGGCCTCAAGGGCGAGACGGGCACCGTCATCACGGCTTCCTAAGCCGTCTCTGCCACGCGCAGAGCGCCCCGGCCTCGGGCCGGGGCATCCGCTCCCGCGGCGGCGACGTCCGTCCTGCTCACCGGGCGCCGCCGAGGCGGGCGCGGGCATAAGACCTGTACATCGACGTGCACTAAAGGAGGGGTAACCTATGACAGCTGATGCGAAGAAGAAGGACCGCAAGCGGCGGAGCATATCGTCGTTCTCCATTCTCCTTATCATCCTCGTGGTCTTGGCCATCGTCACCATGATCATGGCCGCCACCGGCACCGAAGGCGTGACCGGGGCGACGCTGGCCAACATCACCACCGCGCCGGTGAAGGGCTTCACCGACGCGCTTCCCGTCTGCCTGTTCGTGCTGATCCTCGGCGGTTTCCTGGGGATCGTCACCGAGACGGGCGCCCTCGACGCCGGCATCGCCGCCCTCGTGAAGAAGCTTCACGGCAATGAGCTCATCCTCATTCCCATCCTGATGCTCATCTTCTCCATCGGCGGCACCACCTACGGCATGTGTGAGGAGACGGTTCCGTTCTACCTGCTGCTGGCCGCCACCATGGTGGCTGCCGGATTCGACAGCATCACCGGCGCCGCCGTCGTGCTGCTGGGCGCTGGCTGCGGCGTCATCGGCTCCACGGTCAACCCGTTCGCCGTCGGCGTGGCCGCTGACTCGCTCAAGAGCACGGGCATCGTGGTCGACCAGAGCATCATCATGGGCCTGGGCGTCATCCTGTGGCTCGTGACCCTCGCCATCTCCATCGTCTTCGTCATGCGCTACGCGAAGAAGGTCAAGGCTGACAAGGGCTCCACCATCCTGTCGCTCCAGGAGCAGCAGGACATGATGCAGGAGTGGGGCATGACCGAGTCCACCGAGGAGGGCGCTACCGACGACACCGCCAAGCTCCCGGCCATGACCGGCCGCCAGAAGTGGTCGCTCGTCGTGTTCGCGCTCACCTTCGTCATCATGATCGTGTCGTTCATCCCGTGGGAGGACCTCGGCGTTGACGTCTTCAACGCCGGCGCCACCTACGAGGAGGTCGTGGCCCCCGTCAGCGCCGAGGACATCACCGCCGTCTACGACGAGGCCACCGAGTCTGAGCTGGCCCTCGACGGCAACGTCGGCGGCGTGGCCGTCTCCGAGGAGCAGGTGACCGACGGCTGGTCCGCGTTCCTGACCGGCCTGCCGCTGGGCCAGTGGTACTTCGACGAGGCCTCCACCTGGTTCCTGCTGATGGCCCTCATCATCGGCGTCATCGGCGGCCTGTCCGAGGCCCGCTTCGTCAAGGCGTTCATCAACGGCGCCGCCGACATGATGTCGGTCGTCCTCATCATCGCGCTCGCCCGCTCCATCACGGTGCTCATGGGCGAGACCGGCCTGG
>CANSQW010000312.1 GCA_947649215.1 uncultured bacterium
GCCCCGGCCCGCCCCGGCCAAGCCGGCCACCTTCGAGAAGGACAAGGACGACCCCTTCGCCAACGTGGGACGCAACGACCCCTGTCCCTGCGGCAGCGGCCTCAAGTACAAGAAGTGTCACGGCAAGGATCAGTAGGCCTGCGCCGCCTGATCCGCCCTGAAGAAGAGCAGAGACGATGGAACTGAAGGAAATCGCCAAGGAACTGGAGGCCGTCGGCGCCCGCATCGCGGACGCCCGCGGCTTCCTGCACATCGACGACAAGGCCGCCGAGCTGGCCCGGCTCGACGCCCAGATAGCCTCCCCCGGCTTCTGGGACGACGCCTCCCGCGCCCAGCAGGTGTCGAAGGAGGCCTCCAACCTGCGCGACACCATCGCCGAGTACGACGAGGCCGCCGCCCTGCTCGAGGACGCGCGCGCCGCCTTCGAGCTGGCGGGGGAGGACGCCGCGTTTGCCGAGGAGAGCGAGGAGTGCCTGGGGCGCTTGGCCGTCATGCTCGACGGGCTGGAGGTGGCCTCGTGGTTCTCCGGGCGCTTCGACGGGGGCGATGCCATCCTCACGGTGAACCCCGGCCAAGGTGGCCTGGAGGCCCAGGACTGGACCGAGATGCTCTACCGCATGTACACCCGCTACGCCGACGCCAAGGGCTGGCGCGTGACCGACCTGGACGTGGTGCCCGGCGAGGGCATCGGGCTTGATCGCGCCGTGGTGCAGGTGGAGGGCCGCAACGCCTACGGCATGCTGCGCTCGGAGGCCGGCGTCCACCGCCTCGTGCGCATCTCGCCCACCGACGACAAGAAGCGCCGCCAGACCACCTTCGCGAGCGTGGAGGTGCTGCCGGTGATGCCCGACGACATCGAGGTCGACCTCAACCCCGCCGACGTGCGCGTGGACGTGTACCGCTCGAGCGGCCCGGGCGGCCAGTGCGTCAACACCACCGACTCCGCCGTGCGCCTGACGCATCAGCCCACCGGCATCGTCGTCACCTGCCAGAACGAGAAGTCCCAGCTCCAGAACAAGGAGGCCGCCTTCCGCGTGCTGCGCGCCCGCCTCTACGAGCTGGAGGAGCGCAAGCGCGCCGCCGAGCTGGACGCCCTGCGCGGCGAGCGCATGGACAACTCCTTCGGGTCGCAGATCCGCAACTACGTGCTCTACCCCTACCAGATGGTGAAGGACCTGCGCAGCGGCGTGGAGACGGGCAACGTCGACGCGGTGCTCGGCGGCGACCTGGAGGACTTCGTCATCGGCTACCACAAGTGGCACGCCTCGCAGTAGCAGGCGCCGCCCCGGCCGCGCGCCGGTCGCATCCCGCCTATCATCGCGGCTCTGACCCGCGGTTTTGCTAGAATGAGTCCGTTGCGTTTTTCGAGGAAAGGAACTGCCGTGGACGCAAGCCCATTGGAGGCGGAGGCCCGCTCCCTCCGCGCCGACATCGTGTCGATGATCGCGGAGGCGGGCAGCGGGCACCCCGGGGGGTCGCTCTCCTGCGCCGACATCCTGACCGCCCTGTACCTGGGCGGTGTGATGGAGCATGATCCCGCCGACCCGAAGAAGGAGGGTCGCGACTGGTTCATCCTGGCCAAGGGCCATGCGGCGCCGGCGCTCTACGCGACGCTCGCCCACGCCGGCTACCTGCCGCGCGAGGAGCTCATGACCCTGCGCAAGCTGGGCACGCGCCTCCAGGGCCATCCCGACTGCCGCCTCTGCCCCGGCGTGGAGGTGTCCACCGGCTCGCTTGGCCAGGGCCTCTCCATCGCCGCCGGCACCGCCGCGGGCCTCGTCCTGGACGGGCGCGCGGGCACCGTCTTCACGCTGCTCGGCGACGGCGAGTGCGAGGAGGGCCAGGTCTGGGAGGCGGCCATGTTCGCCGCCCACCGCGGCCTGGGCAACCTCGTGGCCATCGTCGACCTCAACGGCCTGCAGATAGACGGCGCCACCGCCGATGTGTGCGACCCGGGTGATCTGGGCGCGAAGTTCGCCGCCTTCGGCTGGGATGTCACCTGCGTGGACGGGCACGACCTGGGCGCGCTCGTGGAGGTGCTTGGCGGCGCCAAGCGCGCCGGCGGGGACCGCCCCCACGCCGTCATCGCCCGCACCGTCAAGGGCAAGGGCGTCTCCTTCATGGAGGGCCAGGCCGGCTGGCACGGCAAGGCGCCCAACGCAGAAGAGCTCAAGACCGCGCTTGCCGAGCTGCAAGCGGCCGGCGAGTAAGGAGGGCATGTCATGGTAAAGCTCGCAACCCCCGAGCAGGCGGCCCAGAAGAAGGCCACCCGCGCGGCCCTCGGCGTCACCCTGGCCGAGCTCGCCGCCGAGGGCGTGCCCGTGGTGGCCGTCGACGCCGACCTCACCGGCTCCACCACCACCAAGAAGCTGGCCGACGCCGGCTTCGCTGACCGCCTGTTCAACTGCGGCATTGCCGAGCAGAACATGATCGACGTGGCCGCGGGCCTCGCGCTCACCGGGCACGTGGCCTTCACCGGCTCCTTCGCCGTGTTCGGCACGGGCCGCGCCTACGACCAGAT
>CANSQW010000313.1 GCA_947649215.1 uncultured bacterium
CCTCCCGGGTGCGGTAATCTCCCGATTTCTGTCGTCAAGTCGTCTTTTTTGGCCAGTTTGCGCGGGAATGCTGCACGAGCGCCCTTGGCGTGTGCCGCTGCGGCGCGGACGCCGCCGGCGTCTGCCCCTTGCCGGACGCCGCGTGGGCGGTTTCGCGGCAGCGCGGGCTGTGGACTTTTGGTTCGCGCTTGGCGGCGCGGGTGCGCGGGGCGGCGGGTTCCCCTATACTTGGGCGTTACAAGTTCGAGTGCCTCGAATGGGTATGGGCGGCGCCATGTTCCGAACCTGGTCAGGTCCGGAAGGAAGCAGCCATAAGGGACCGCTGACGAGCGCCCATGCCTATTCGGGGCACTTTTCTATGAAAGGCGCCTTCATGGGAATCATCGAGTTCTTCGTCAACCTGCTCAAGGACCCGCGCGGGTTTATCGCTGCCTGGATCATCGCGTTGGGGCCGGTGTGGGTGTACACGCCGCTGTTCCTCATCGTGTTCATCGAGACGGGGCTCGTGTTCTTCCCGTTTCTGCCGGGCGACTCGCTGCTGTTCGCGGCGGGCGTGTTCTCGGCCGACGGCGGCGGGCTCAACCTGTGGGCGACGCTCGTCGTGTTCTGGGTGGCGGCCATCCTGGGCAATACTTCCAACTACTGGATTGCGCGGTTCTTCGGCACGCGCATCATCGACTCGGGCAAGGTGAAGGCGCTTACGCCTGAGCGCATGGCCAAGCTCGATCACTTCTTCGATCGCTATGGCGGGCTGACCATCGTCATCACGCGCTTCATGCCGTTCTTCCGCACGTTCGCCCCCTTCATTGCCGGCACTGGGCACATGAACTTCGGGAAGTTCACGCTGTTCAACTGCATCGGCGGCATTGCGTGGGTGAGCCTGTTCGTGCTGGTGGGCTACTTCTTCGGCGGGGTGCCGTTCGTGCAGGAGCACTTCGAGGTGATCGTGCTGGGCATCGTGGCCGTGTCGGTGGCGCCGGCCATCATCGGCGCTGTGAAGGCGGCGCTCTCTGCGCGTCGCGCCAAGGACGGCGATCCGGTGGCCGAGGCCGAGGAGAAGGTGGCGGCCGCCGAGCTGGAGCGCGAGGTCGTGCGCGAGAAGGTGCGCCGCGCCGAGGCCCAGGCCAAGGAGGAAGCGCGCCGCCAGGTGGCGGCCGAGCGCGAGGCCCGCGACGAGGACGAGGAGGCGTAGGCCATGGCCGAGGCGCTGTATCGCAAGTACCGTCCGCAGATCTTCGAGGACGTCGTCGGGCAGGAGCACATCGAGCGCACCATCAAGAACGCCATCGACCAGGACAAGGTGAGTCACGCGTACCTGTTCACAGGTCCGCGCGGCACGGGCAAGACCACCACCGCGCGCCTGCTGGCCAAGGCGCTGCTCTGCGAGCACGGCCCCACGGCCGAGCCGGACGGCACCTGCGCCGACTGCGAGATGATCGCCGCTGGCGAGCACCCGGATGTCTACGAGCTGGACGCCGCGTCGCGTACCGGCGTCGAGAACGTGCGTGAGGAGATCATCGGGCGCGTGTCGTTTGCCCCCACCCGCGGGCGCTACAAGATCTACATCATCGACGAGGTTCACATGCTGTCGACGGCGGCGTTCAACGCGCTGCTGAAGACGCTTGAGGAACCGCCGAGCCACGTGGTGTTCATCCTGGCCACCACCGATCCGCAGAAGGTTCCCGAGACCATCCACTCGCGCTGCCAGCGCTTCGACTTCCGCCGCATCTCGAGCGAGTCCATCGTGTCGCGCCTCGGCGCCATCTGCGTGGCCGAGAGCGTGGAATTCGAGGGCGAGGCGCTTGACCTCATCGCGCATCGGGCGGAAGGCGGGATGCGCAACGCGCTCACCTCGCTTGAGCAGCTGATCGCGTTCGGCGAGGGGAAGGTCACCATGGAGGTGGCCGAGCGCATGCTGGGGTCGCTCGACGTGAGCGATCTGGCCGAGATCGTGCGTTTCGTGGGCACGCGTGACGTGGCCGCGTGTTTCCGCTGGACGGCCGAGTACGTGGAGACGGGCGCCGACCTGGCGCAGTTCACCCGCGACTTCGCCGAGCACATTCGCAACATGTACGTGATGAGCCTGGCCGGCGCGGACGTGGCGCTCGACGTGAGCGAGAGCACGCGCCGCGAGCTGGCTGAGGAGCTGCCGCTGTTCGGGCCCGACCGCCTGGCGCGGCTGCTCTCGGTGCTGGGCGACCTGTCGGCGGATCTGAAGACGTCGACGAACCCGCGGCTGTCCTTCGAGATCGCGCTCACGCGCATGGTGCGCCCCGATTCCGACCTGACGCTGGCTGCCCTGGCCGAGCGCGTGGAGGCGCTCGAGTCGGGATACTCGGCGGTGGCGCACGTGGTGAGCGCGCCGAGTGCGGCTGGCGCGCAGGCTGCGGGGGCCCCGGTTGCGCAGGCCGCCCCGGTGGCGGTTGGCGCTGCGGGTGCGGGGGTCGCTCAGGCTGCGGGGGTCGCGGTGGCTGGTGCCACGGGGCCGGGCGTGCAGGGCGGGGCTGGGGAAGGGGC
>CANSQW010000314.1 GCA_947649215.1 uncultured bacterium
CTCGTCGGCAGCGTCAGATGTGTATAAGAGACAGCCTCCAGCCCCGTTGGGGCCTCCACCTCGTCAAGCGCCGCGAGCAGGCTGGCAACCCCCTTCTTCTGGGTGATCTTGCCTACGAAGACGAGGCGCTGCGGGCGGGTGGCGCCCTCCTTCGCGCCCGCAGCGCCGTCAGGCGCAGCCGGGCTTCCGGCGGGAGAGAATACCTGGCAGTCGTAGCCGGCGCCCACCACCTCGATGGCCGCAGGAGCGATGCCGTAGAGATCCGCGATCTCGCGGCGCTGCTCCTCGTGCAGCGCGAACACGCGGTCGAGCCGGCGCACGGCGGCGATGATGCGCTCGCGCGCGAGGGCGTGGGTGCGCATCTGGCGCAGGTCGGTCGAGTGGCACACGGCCCCCATCACCCGGTGGGGCAGAAGCTCGCGCACGAGGGCCGTCAGCAGGTACAGGTGATGGCAGATGACCAGGTCGGGCTGGAAGCGGTCGTCGGCGGCGCGAAGCGTGGCGGCGAAGGCGTCCTCGAACTGGCCGCACATGGCCGGCGTGAGGTCGCGGTAGCGGGTGGCCCGGTAGGGCATGGCATCGGACATGCCGCACACGGGGAAGGGCAGCCCCTCGCTCTCGAAGCGCACCGCGAAGACGGGCACGGCGGGCGGCAGCGTGGTCACCTCGTCCTCGGGCGCCAGTCCGCAAACGACCGCCGGCTCATGGCCGAGCGCGCGCTGGCCGGCCACGAGCTGGGCCAGGTAGGTGCCGCTGCCGGTGCTGTCGGGCTTCTGGGCGGTGACGTTGAGAATGCGCATGGGGCTCCCTTCATGTGAGAAGCGCCCCGCGGCCAAAAGCCACGGGGCGCTCGCGATGATCGTATGCGACGAGGGGCGCGGGCAGGCGGCTAGGCCAGCACGCGCTCGGGCTCGGGCTCGCCCAGCAGCTCGTCCTCGAGCGTGCTCTCCTCGATGAACGGCGCGAACAGCGGCTCGCCGTTCTGGGAGAGCTCCACCATGCCGGTCAGCACGTCCACGTACTGGTAGGACTGGCGGGCGGTGCGGCCGCGCTTGCGATCCACCTCCATGATGAACAGCTGGGGGTGCACCTGGGTCAGCACGCCCTCGCTCTCGACGATCTTCGAGCGGCCCATGTTGGCGCGCACCTTCAGCCGTTGACCAACGAAGTCGTGCAGCGTATCATGAATGGAGTCGACGATCTTTGCCTGCTTGGCCAAATCCATGCTCAATCATCCTTACCGGGTAACTCGGGGCAAAATTCACAGATAACAGCTGCATATCATACCACCTTTGTCAAGCAAAACTTAGGCTTGGTAAGTTTCTCCTGGCGAACAACACAGGAGGCCCCTTCACGCGGGCCGCAACGCCGGAGGCGGGGGCCAGCTACCCGGCTCTCCCCCGGCGCGGGTTCCGGGAATACGCAGCGCCCTGTTGCCCCTGTGGATTCTTCGCGACGCCCGCCGCGGCCGGTCCGGGGAGGGCTAGACTTATCGTTACACCGATGAACTAACTCTCGTCCGAGCCGAAGGTGACCATGACCAGCCCCGCCTCCCAATCCGAAGCCTCTCCCGCCGAGCAGGACGCCCTCTCCCTCGACTCCACGTACCTCGTGGCCTTCGAGATGGCCCACGACGCCCTCTGCCGGGGCCTGGCCGCGGCGAGCGCGCTCAACGTCACCCAGTACCGCGTCCTCACCAAGCTGCTCCAGGCGTCGGAGCCCGTGAACCAGGGCGAGCTCGGGCGGCTGCTCGCGCTCAAGCCCAACGTGGTGACCCATGCCGTGGACGGGCTGGAGGCGGCCGGGTACGTCACCCGCACCGCCGGCAGCAAGGACGGCCGCACGCGCTTCCTCGCCGCCACGGAGGCCGGAGCCGCGCACGTGGCGGCCGTGAACGAGGCGCTCGTGGGCAGTCTCTACGCCACCTTCCCCACCGAGAACCCGACCTACCGCACCATCCTGGAGGCCGCCATCGCGGCCGGCGCGCGCATCGAGCCGCCCCTCGACGGCGGGAAAGCCCCGCGCTTTCCCGCCACGCGCGCCCTCATGGCCGTCGAGCTCATCCGCCAGGAGACCGAGCGCGCCCTGCGCGAGGCCTGCGGCGCGTCGTTCAGCGAGTGCCGCCTGGTGCAGCGCCTGGCCGAGGAGGGGCGGCCCATGCGCGTGGGGCTGCTCGGCGAGTCGCTCATGCTCTCGTCGGTGAACGCCGCACGCGCCGCCGACCGCCTGGTCAGGCGCGGTTGGGCACGGCGCCTGCGCTCCCCTGAGGACAAGAAGGCCGTCTACGTGGCCCTCACCGACGAGGGGGCGTTCCAGGGCAACCTCATCGACGCGACGGTCAACGAGCTGGCGCGCACGCGCCTGTGGGCGAACCTGGCGCCGGAGCACCGCGAGGCCATCGCCCAGGTGGGGCACACCGTGGTCGCCGACCTCCAGACCCGCAAGGCCGCTCGCGAGCAGGCCCGCCTCGATCCTGGCTCTTATACACATCTCCGAGCCCACGAGACTAA
>CANSQW010000315.1 GCA_947649215.1 uncultured bacterium
CCGGCCGTCGACGGCACCGACATCATGATCTCGCTCGACATCAAGATGCAGAACACCGTCGAGCAGGCGCTCGCCTCGGGCGTGGAGAAGCTCGGCACCGACGAGGGCAGCGCCGTCATCATGGACGCGGGCACCGGCGAGGTCTACGCCATCTGCTCGCTGCCCTACATGGATCCCTCGGACATGAGCAGCTCGGAGGTGGGGTCTGACCAGCTCAAGCCCATCACCCAGGCCTTCGAGCCCGGCTCCATCTTCAAGACGGTATCGATCCTGTCCATCCTGGAGGGCGGCTCCATGACGCCGGAGAGCACGCTGTTCTGCCCGGCCACCCTGAGCGCCGACGGCTACACCATCTCCGACTCGCACGAGCGCGGCGACGAGACCTACACCCTGCGCCAGATCCTCGACCACTCGTCGAACATCGGCGTGTCGCTCGCGGTGCAGAACGCGGGCTTCAAGGAGTTCTACGACGACATCCTCCAGTACAACCTCAACGAGCGCACCGGCGTGGACTACCCCGGCGAGGCGTCCGGCACGCTGCGCCCCTTCGAGAACTGGGGCCGCGTCATCGGCTACAACGCCAGCTTCGGCCAGGGCCTGTCGGTCACGCCGCTGCAGATGGTGCGCTTCTACGGCGCCATCATCAACGACGGCGTGGAGGTGACGCCCCACTTCCTCATCAGCAAGCCCCAGACCGGCGAGCGTCCCGAGTACCCGACCGAGAAGGTGGTGGACAACCCCGCGGCGCTCGCGGACATGCGCTCGATGCTGCGCACGGTGGTCACCGACGGCACGGGCAAGGCCGCCGGCGTCGAGGGCTACGAGGTGGCTGGCAAGACCTCCACGGCCGAGATCGCCGAGGGCGGCGTGTACAAGAAGGGTATCTACAACCTGTGCTTCACCGGCTACATCGACAACTCGTCGAGCCAGTTAGTTTGTTTTGTGGGAGCCAACGAGGTTTCCGGGATGGCCCAGGTGACGCAGATTTTTCACGATATAATGGCCACCGCCATCGAGCAGTACAACATTACCCCGAAATAAGGATCGATCGCTATGGGCAAGCCTTGTTCAGAGCTCTTCTCCGGTGCTGACTGCACCGTCATAGGAGACCCGGCCGTGGAGGTGGAGGGGCTGGCCTACCGCAGCGACCGCGTCCGCCCCGGGGACGCCTTCTTCTGCATCGTGGGCCTCACCACCGACGGGCATACCTTCGCCCAGGACGCCATCGACCGCGGCGCGCGGGTGCTTGTGGCCGAGCGCAAGGTCTACCTGGCTGATGCCACCGACGTGACCGAGGTCATCGTGGGGGACAGCCGCAAGGCCATGGCCGAGGTGGCGGTGCGCTTCTACGACCATCCCTCCGCGTCCTTCCAGCTGGCCGGCGTGACCGGCACCAACGGCAAGACCACCACCACCTACCTGGTGGAGCACATCGCGCGCGTGGCCGGTCGCAAGACCGGCGTCATCGGCACGGTGGGCAACGTCATCGGGGACGTGCACGAGAAGGCCGAGCACACCACGCCGGAGTCGCCCGACCTGCAGGCCCTGCTCGCCCGCATGCGCGACGCGGGCTGCGAGACCGTGGCCATGGAGGTCAGCTCGCACGCGCTCGACCTCATGCGCACCTGGGGCACCCGGTTCGCCGTCACCGCCTTCACCAACCTCACCCAGGATCACCTGGACTACCACCACACCTTCGACGCCTACTTCGAGGCCAAGGCGCTGCTGTTCTCGGCTGACTACCCGGCCAAGCGCGTCATCGGCATCGGCGACCAGTGGGGCCGCGAGCTTCTGCGCCGCTGCTCCGAGCGCGGGGACGCCGTCATCACCACCGGCTTCGACGCCGCGGCTCAGATCCACCCCGTGTCCGTGGAGTACGGCGCGGCCGCGACCACGCTCACCCTCGACGTGCGCGGACGCGAGCTCACGTTCACCTACCCGCTCGTGGGCCGCTTCAACGTGGAGAACGTGATGACCGCCTTCGGCATCGGGCTCTCGCTCGGCATCTCCGCCGACGACATCGTGCGCGCGCTGGCCGACGTGCCGGCGCCCCCGGGCCGCCTCGAGCGCGTCCGCGCCGCCTGCGACGGCGGCGTGTCGGTCTACGTCGACTACGCGCACACCCCCGACGCCCTGGCCAAGGCCATCGCGTCGGTGGACGCGGTGGGCGAGGGGCGCACCCTCGTCGTGTTCGGCTGCGGCGGCAACCGCGACGCCTCCAAGCGCCCCATCATGGGCGCGAAGGCGCTTGCGGCCGACTTCGCCGTGGTGACGAGCGACAACCCGCGCCACGAGGATCCGCTCGCCATCATCGACGACGTGGTGGCCGGCATGGACGACGCCGCCCGCTTCGAGGTGGTGCCCGACCGCCGCACGGCCATCGCGCGTGCCATCGCGCTCGCCCAGCCGGGGGACGCGGTGCTCGTGGCCGGCAAGGGGCATGAGGACTACCAGCTGGTGGGCGATGAGGTGCTCGCCTTCGACGATCGCGCCGTGGCTGCCGAGGAG
>CANSQW010000316.1 GCA_947649215.1 uncultured bacterium
GAGCAGAGGCAGGCCTTCCTCGCCGCCCATCCCGAAATCCGGGCCCGGATCGCGCAGCGCCGGGCGCTGCGCGACGCGACGCCGGCGGAGCGCGAGGCCTTCTTCGCCACCCATCCACGCGCCCGCGCCCGCTTCGACGCGCGCCAGCAGGCCCTGCCGGAAACATCGCCGCAGCCGCGCTGAACGGTTTCCCGCAGCGAGACAGGCCTGGCGCGCGGCGGCCGCCGACGTCCGCCGCGCCCCGCGCGCCAGGCAGGGGCCCTCGTCGCGTTCGGCACGCTACAGCTCGCGGCGCTCGTAGAGCCGCGCGGCCACGCAGGCGCTCGCTCCGTAGAGCACGAGCGACGCTGCCACGGAAAGCCCGCAGGCCACCGCCAGGTTCGACCCCTGGGCGAGCCAGGCCTCCAGACCCTCCAGCGCCCCCGCGCCCAGGCCTCCGTCCCCCATCAGATAGATGGCGAAAGCCATGATCAGCACCACGGCCACCGGGACCAGGCGCGTCCCCTTCGTCACGCCGTAGCGCATGACCAGCGGCAGCGCCACCGAGCAGGCCACCAGCATGATCACCACGGGCATGACCGCAGCGCCGAAGATGACCGGGACGAAGTCCCCCTGGGGCAGCAGCCCCTCCGGCACGACGACGCCCAGCGAACCGGCCAGCGCCCCGGCCGCCAGGGCCAGAAGCACGCCGAACGCGAAGCTCACCGCAAGCGACGCAGCGATCACCACGAGCAGGCTCGCATAGCGCCCGAACACCACCTGGCGCCGCGTCATCGGCAGCGTCAGGCGGAACAGCTCCCAGTTATGGGTCTCGTCGTAGGCGCTCACCGTGAAGAAGTACATGAACGGCACCATGACAGCCACCGCGGCGGCTCCGGCCACGATGCTCTGGGTGGCGAAGGAGATGAACACGTACGTCAGCAGGCAGATGCCCGCCATCTGCGCAAGCGCGCTGCGCATGGTGACCAAATCGGAGATTACGAGGGTCTTCATCGGGCCTCTCCCTTCAGCATGAGCGTCATATAGTCCTCGATGGAAGCCTTGTCCACCGGCACCTGGGGGAAGGCGCGGGCAAAGGCGAAGCGGTCGGGAACGAGCACGTCCACGCCGTAGTCGTGGCGCAGGACGCGCGCCGCGCCCGGCGCGAGCGCCCCGGAGCCCAGCACCTCCTCCAGCTCGCCCGCGCGGCAGCGGGCCACGCCGGCCTCGTCGCAGATGACGTCCTTGGGCAGCGAGAACACGGGGTGGCCCGCGTCGATGCACACCACCTCGTCGGCGATCTTCTCCAGGTCGGACGTGATATGGGTGGACATGAGGATGCCGCGGTCGCCCGAGGCCATGAAGCCGCGCAGGATGTCGAGCACCTCGTCACGGGCCAGGGGATCGAGGCCCGCCGTGGCCTCGTCGAGCACGAGCAGCTCCGGGTCATGGGCCAGGGCGAAGGCCAGGGTGAGCTTCATGCCCATGCCGCGGGAGAGCTCCTTCACCGTCTTCTTGGGCGCCAGGCCGAAGGCCTCGCACAGCTCCTCGAAGCGACGGCGGCTCCACATGGGGTAGGCCGCCCGCCCGATAGCCCCCACGTCCGCCACGCGGCAGGTGGCAGGAAAGGCGCAGGTGTCGAAGACCACGCCGATGCGCGCCTTCACGGCGTCGAGCACCTGGGAGCGGGCGCGGGCCCCGGGGCCCGCCCCCGGCTCGCCCAGAAGCTCGATGACGCCGCCCTCGGGGACGATGAGCCCCAGGATGGCCGGGGGCGTGGTGGTCTTGCCGGCGCCGGTGGAGCCCACGAAGCCCACCACGGATCCCGGCTCCACGGCCAGGCTCACGTCCTGGAGCGCGAAGTCGCCGTAGCGCTTCTCCAGGTCGTCCACTCTTATCAGATAGTCCATGCGTGTCTCGCTTTCTTGCCTTATCCTGCGGCGGCGTGCGGGGCCGGGCCCGCTCAGCCTTCCTCGGCCATGAGGTCGAGCATGGCGTGCAGCTCCTCCGGCGTGATGCCCGCCGACACCGCCTCGGCCACGGCCTGGGACAGGAGCGACTCCACGCGACGCAGGCGCTCCTCGCGCAGCAGCTCCAGGTTTCCGCCGGCAACGAACGATCCCTTGCCCTGCACGGTGTCGATGAAGCCCGCCTCCTCCAGCTCGGCGTAGGCGCGCTTCGTGGTGATGACGCTGATATGCAGGTCGTTGGCGAGCGCGCGGATGGACGGCAGCGGGCTGCCTTCCGCAAGCTCGCCCGCGAGGATGGCGCCCTTGATCTGGGACGCTATCTGCGCGTAGATGGGCTCGCCGCTGGCATTCGATACGATGATGTCCAAGGTGCCTCTTCCCGAGCCGCCCCACGGCGACCCCGAGGACGGAGGGGGCCTCGCCCGCTCCCCCGCTCGAGGCCACACGGCGGCGCCCGTTCGGTCGGATCCCCCGCCGTCCGGCGTCCCTTCCGGAGGAGAATCGTGAATAGTGTATATACTCTATATACACATCATATGCACACCTATGCACAGTGT